>CAZBKP010000023.1:0-13305 GCA_964492525.1 uncultured Cardiobacteriales bacterium | reverse complement strand
AAGCATACATTAGTCATTGAATACAATAATCCCGAGGCAGTTAAAGCAGCATTTAAACAGTATGGTGGTGAAATTGCATGCGTGATTGTAGAGCCGATTGCTGGAAATATGAACTGCATTCCACCGATTAAAGGGTTTTTAGAAACCATTCGTGAGTGTTGTACTGAGCATGGTGCTGTTTTTATTATTGATGAAGTCATGACGGGATTTAGGGTGCATAAGCATTCAGCGCAAGGGCTTTATAACGTTACGCCAGACTTGTCTACATTTGGAAAAGTCATTGGAGGAGGAATGCCTGTCGGCGCATTTGGAGGTAAAAAAGAGATCATGGATCATCTCTCTCCCAACGGTGCAGTCTACCAAGCAGGAACACTTTCGGGAAATCCTGTTGCGATGAGCGCAGGGATTAAAACACTTGAACTTATCTCAAAACCCGATTTTTATGATGAGCTTGCTAAAAAAACGGATTATTTAATTGTCGGAATTAAAGCGATTTTTGCAAAGCATAATCGTCCTCTTCATACCAATCATGTGTGTGGAATGTTTGGCTTGTTTTTTACAGATCGTCCCGTCCATACTTATAAAGATGCATTGACGTGTGATATCGAATTTTTCAAATCGTTCTATCATAAGATGCTTGATAAAGGGATCTATCTCGCGCCGAGTGCCTTTGAAGCAGGTTTTATTTCAAGTGCACATTCGTATCAAGACTTGGATGAAACTTTAAACGCTATTGACGAAGCGCTTACGGAAATGGAGCACGCATAATGAGACAGCCTAGTTGGATTGCCCCCTCTATCTTATCCGCCAATTTTGCAAAATTAGGTGAAGAGGTCGATGCTGTTTTAGCTGCAGGAGCGGATAGTGTCCATTTTGATGTCATGGATAATCATTATGTTGAAAACCTAACATTTGGCCCAATGGTTTGCCAATCACTTCGTGATTATGGAATCACAGCTCCGATTGATGTTCACTTAATGGTTAGTCCTGTAGATAGGATGATTGAAGCCTTTGCAAAAGCCGGCGCAACGTACATCACTTTTCACCCTGAAGCATCCTTGCATGTCGATCGTTCACTGCAACTTATAAAATCATTAGGGTGTAAAGCGGGGTTGGTTTTAAATCCTGCGACTCCCTTGGAAATTCTCGATTATACATGGGATTATCTCGACATGGTTTTAGTGATGAGTGTCAATCCTGGCTTTGGAGGTCAAGCATTTATTGAAAAAAGCCTAGACAAAATCAGAATGTTACGTAAAATAATCGACGAGAATGGTTTAGATATTCGTCTCGAAATTGATGGCGGAGTAAACACACAAAACATCAAACGTATTTATGATGCGGGTGTAGATACTTTTGTCGCAGGAAGTGCGATTTTTAATAGTGAAAGCTACGGCTCAACAATTCAAAAAATGCGATCCTGTATTTAATCTTAGGGAATGATACAAAAAGTATTATAATAAATTGTTTAAAAAAAGAGATATTTTATGAAAATTACAGATCTTTTATCATTTGTTGTAAAGTCGGGTGCATCGGATCTTCATTTATCAGCGGGGCTCCCTCCTCTTTTAAGGATTGATGGTGATATTGTACGTATTAATGCACCTCCAATGACACATGAAGATGTTTATGATCAAGTCTATGGTGTGATGAGTGACTCACAACGTCGTACATTTGATGCAGAAATGGAAGCAGACTTTTCAACGGAAATTCCTGATCTTGCTCGTTTCCGTGTGAACGCATTCCAACAAAATAGAGGTATGGGTGCCGTATTCAGAACGATTCCAAATGATATTAAATCAATGGATGAGCTCGGAATGCCAGCGATTTTCAGGCAAATGGTTGCTGTTCCTCGTGGATTAGTATTAGTAACAGGACCTACAGGTTCTGGTAAATCTACAACATTGGCTGCAATGATCGATTATTTAAATAAGCATGAGCCTTATCATATTCTAACGATTGAGGATCCAATAGAGTTCGTGCATACACCACGTAAGTCACTGATTAATCAGCGTGAGGTTCATAAAGATACATTGTCGTTTAATAATGCACTTCGTTCCGCACTCCGTGAAGACCCCGATGTTATCCTCGTGGGTGAGCTTCGTGACTTAGAAACGATTCGACTAGCATTAACCGCTGCAGAAACAGGACACTTGGTCTTTGGTACATTGCATACAACCTCTGCCGCAAAAACAATCGATCGTATTATAGACGTATTTCCAGCAGGTGAAAAAGCACTGGTTCGTTCGATGCTATCAGAGTCAATACAAGCGGTTGTTGCTCAAACCCTCCTTAAGAAAAAGGGTGGTGGTCGAGTTGCAGCATGGGAGATTCTTATCGGAACAGGAGCAATTCGTAACTTGATTCGTGAAGATAAAGTTGCGCAGATGTACTCTGCAATTCAAACAGGGCAGAGCTTTGGTATGCAGACATTAGATCAGCATTTGATGAAGCTTGTCCGTTCAGGAATTATTGATGCAGAAGTTGCTGCGAGTAAGGCAAAAACACCTTCAGACTTTACTTAATAGCAATAAAGATTGTGTAAAAATATTTTTTCTGTATAATACCACGTCTGTTTCGTCACTAGGATTTGTGGCACAAAAGAATTTGGTTATTTTAGATAGGTCATATAATTATGAGTAGAGTATGTCAGGTTACAGGTAAAGCACCTGCAGTGGGAAATAATGTTTCTCACGCGAATAATAAAACACGTCGTCGTTTCTTGCCTAATCTTCACACCCATCGTATTTGGGTTGAAAGTGAGCAACGTTTTGTAACATTACGAGTATCTTCTGCAGGTTTGAGAACGATCGATAAGAAAGGTATTGATGCGATTCTTGCTGAAATGCGTAGTCGTGGCGAGAAAATCTAATTTAGGAGAGTAGCATTATGGCAAAAGGTATTCGTGAGAAAATTAAGCTTGTTTCAAGTGCAGAAACAGGACATTTTTATACAACTACAAAGAATAAGCGCACAACGCCAGATAAGTTGGAATTCATGAAATATGATCCAGTTGTTCGTAAACATGTTTTGTATAAAGAAGCAAGAATTAAGTAGTTGTTTGAATAGATAAGTAAAAAGGCTCTAGTAATTAGGGCTTTTTTATTGTCTAAAATATAACTTATTTATCTCTATACAAAGCTCAATAAAATAAAAAAGGACTAGAATGATCTAGTCCTTTTAATATGGTGGGTGCTGAGGGGATCGAACCCCCGACCCTCGCCTTGTAAGGGCGATGCTCTACCAGCTGAGCTAAGCACCCGAATGGTTGAGGAATAATATAGAAACAGGCTGTTTATGTCAATCTACTGCTTAAATATTAGCCGAATGAGACGTCATAGTTTTAGAAATTATCATAAACGAATCACAAACTTTGTTCCTTTGCCAATTTCGCTATCAACGCTAATCGTGCCTTTATGAAGCTTAACGATAAAATCAACAAAGGATAATCCAAGACCTGAGCCTGATTTTGTACGAGACTTATCTACACGATAAAAACGATTAAAAATCAAAGGGAGGTCATCAGCTGAAATACCAATACCATTATCTTTGACGGTAAGAATCGCTTTGTGTTGTGTCGTATCACAATACGTTTCGATATGAATCTCTCCATCTTCTTTGCCATAGGTAATCGCATTATCGACTAAATTTGTAATGAGCCTCGATATCAGCATCAAATCCGCCTGAACCATTACACTATCTTCGCATTTTGTGTGAATAGTGATCTTTTTCTCTTCCGCCTTAGGCCTACGCTCTTCGGCAATATCTTTTACAATATCGCTCAGATTTAAGGTTTCTAGCTCCATTGCCGCAACTTGATCACTCTCTTTAGCAAGCATCATGAGTTGTGACAGCATAGAGGTGAGATGCTTTCCTTTTTCCACAATAAGCTTGAGTGAATCTTCGTAGATTTTGGGATCTTTCTGATCAAGCGCATATTCCGCATTTGCGATAATGACAGAGATTGGCGTTCTTAACTCGTGAGAAGCATCTGCACTAAATTGTTTCTCTCGGTCAATCACGTTTTGTAGCTGATCTGCCATATGGTTAAATTCAGTTAAAAGCTGCCCGATTTCATCTTTTGTTTGAGGAAGTGCAATGCGCTTATTGAGATTTCCTTCACCAATCTCTTTAGCTGTTTCTGCGACTTTTTTGATCGGTTTTAATGCCCAGCGAGTAATAAGGAATCCGCCCAATGCGCAGAGTAAAAGGCTTGGGATAATAGAGATAAATCCTCGTCGTTTCATTTCTAAAAGGATATCAAAAGAGGGCGTTACATTGATAAGTGTGCGAATCCATCCGATCTGCTTCCCAGCTTTTTCAATGCTTTTATCATACATTGCCCAATATTTATCGTCGTGCGTAATCACACGGAATTCATTAATTTTTTGGGGTAGAGTAATCATCCACTCTTCATTTTTACCGCTTAATAAGTGGTTTTGTTCATCAAAATACATAAAGTAGAGCTCATCAGGAACTTTATGCTCCTCCTCTCCTTTGAGAAACGCTTCCAGATTGTCCGCTTTTTCTATTTTCTCCGCCAAGAATTGTCCGCCTCTTTGCATTCCCTCTTTATGTTGATTTGTAAAAATATCGAACATCGCATTATAAGAGGCAACGACTCCAATATAGAGGAATACCATAAGCAGAGTGATATACCAGAAGGTGAGTTGGGCACGAATACTGATCTTTTTCATATTGCCTCTTTTAAAACGTAACCCACGCCACGAACGGTATGAATAAGTGGCTTATCAAATCCATCGTCAATTTTCCTACGCAAATAACCGACATAAACATCAATCACATTTGAGTCATTATCATAATCAAAATTCCATACATGATCGATAATTTGCCCACGAGAGAGGACACGATTCGGATTCCGCATGAGGTATTCTAAAATCATAAAACTTTTTGGAGAGAGTTGAATCTCTTGTCCCGATCGAGTGACTTGTCGTGAAACAGTATCTAACGTAATGTCGGCAAACTGTAATGTTGTCGTTTTTGAGTCTGTATTTCTACGAAGGAGCGCCCGAATTCGAGCAGATAATTCATCGTAAATAAACGGTTTTACGAGATAATCATCCGCTCCAGCATCTAACCCCATGATTTTATCTTGAATGCTATCCCTCGCGGTGAGGAGCAGTACAGGCGTTTGGTTGTGATTTGCCCGCATCTCTTTAAGGACAGAAAGCCCATTTTGGATCGGCAACATAATATCGAGGATAATGCAGTCATATTCGCACATGGCAATATAGCCCAAAGCCTCCTTGCCATCTGTAGCGGTGTCAATACCATAGCCTTCCGCCATTAATCTTTTTACAAGAATATTTAAAATATTCTCTTCATCTTCAACAATGAGTATTCGCATAGTTATTGATTACTTACACGCATCGCTGATTATTTGCTTAGCCTTTTCCTCAGAGTAGATATCTGCGTCATAATAAAAATCTTTTGCATTGATTGTAGTTTTTTTTGCATTGTAACTTTTTTTAGAATTTCTTATTTTATAAGAGTTATTGATAAAATCATAAGGTGCTCTCTCAAAAAAGGTGGGGCCAGCTTCTAAAGTCCATAGAGTTTCATGCATAAATTAAGTCCGTTATTTATCATAAATTAAAATAGTAGCATAGGAATTATAAATATTATATAAATCATAAATCATTCATGAAGAATCCTTCATCTAATTTTCATCTTTATTTCATCTTCTCTTATTACAGTAAACCATCGATCGATATTGATGGTAATAAAAGGAATAAGAGAGATGAAGAAATATCGCAATTTAATACTGATTGGCATTCTCTGTGTAGTCGTAGTTGGGATTTTTGTTGTAAAAGGACAACAGGTTAAAGGTCCAAGTTTTCTCACAGAAAATGTGGTTGAAATGGATATTGAAGAGACGATAAGTGCGACAGGAGAAGTCGTTCCTATGCAGTTGGTTACTGTCGGAGCGCAAGTCTCTGGGCAGATTGAGAAGCTCAATGTTGCATTGGGAGATCAAGTTAAAAAAGGCGATCTCATCGCGCAAATCGACTCTACTACTCAGCAAAATGATTATGATCGGGAAGAGGCGAAATTAACGAGTTATCGTGCACAGTTAGAAGCGGCAGAGGTGGAACTTGAAATTGCAAATACGCAATATTTAAGATCACAGGAACTTATTACAAAATCGGCAACCTCAAGATCAGATTTAGAAACAACCCAAAAGGCATATGCACAAGCCAAAGCGGAAGTGACGAACTTACAATCACAAATTAAACAGTCCGAGATTGCGCTTGAAACAGCAAAAGTCAATTTAGGTTACACGCAAATTGTATCGCCCTTGGATGGCACGATCGTCTCCGTCCCCGTTGAAGTCGGGCAGACTGTGAATGCCGCAATGTCTACACCGACCATTGTTCAAATTGCAGACTTAAACTATATGAAAATTTTAATGGAGATTTCAGAGGCGGATGTTCCCAATGTGAAAACAGGAATGCGCGTTAACTATGCTGTTATCTCTGAGCCCAATTCAACGTATGAAACAACTCTGAAATCGATTGACCCAGGGTTAACAACGTTAACGAATGGAACCTACGTTCAGGGAAGTAATTCAGAAGAGGCGATTTATTACTATGGTCGGCTAGAAGTGCCGAATAGTGATCGTAAATTGCGGATTGGAATGACGACGCAAAATAGCATTCAAATTGGTGAAGCGAAAAAAGTACTTGCTGTACCGACCATTGCTATTTACGAGAAAGGGGGGAAATCCTTCGTGAAGGTCTTAGAGAATGATCATGCGGTGGAACGTGAGATCGAGATTGGGCTCTCAAATGGTGTCCATACTGAAGTGAAACGGGGTGTTAATAGAGATGACAAAATCGTTATTTCTGAAATGAATGCAGAAGAGCTTGCAGGTAAAAATGGAATGAAAGGTCCAGGCCCTGGCGGATTCATGTAGATCAATCACGAATAGAATAAAGAGGACATCATGGCTTACATAGAAGTATCCAATCTTGTGAAGTATTTTGGCGTCGCAGATAACCGAATTAAAGTCCTAAAGTCGCTGAATTTGACGATTGATAAAGGTGACTTTGTTGCGATTATTGGGCAGTCTGGATCAGGTAAATCAACACTTATGAATATCTTGGGGTGCTTAGATACGCCAAGTGAAGGGTCGTATAAGATTGAGGGTGTTGAAACAAATCAAATGGGGGATGATGCACTTGCGCAACTAAGATCAAATACTTTTGGCTTTATCTTCCAGCGATACAATTTACTCTCTCACCTAACCGCGCTTGAGAATGTTGCACTTCCTGCCATTTATAATGGCGTTGAATATGCTGAAAGAATGCAACGTGCGGAACGCTTATTGGATGAATTAGGGTTAAAAGAGCGCATTCATAATAAGCCGAATGAACTTTCTGGAGGACAGCAGCAGCGCGTCAGTATTGCGCGTGCATTGATGAACGGTGGAGAGATTATCCTTGCGGATGAACCTACTGGAGCGCTTGATTCAAAAAGTGGCGAAAATGTAATGGGGATTATCACAGAACTGCATGAAAAAGGGCATACCATTATATTGGTGACGCATGATCCTAAGATTGCTAATTATGCGAATCGAGTCATTGAGATTAAAGATGGTGAAATCATTGCAGATATCAGGCAAAAGGAAGAGGCATCTCATCAAACCTTAGCATTACATGAAAAGCCTAAAAAGAGCCTTTTTCGTTATTACCAAGAGATGTTTTATGAGTCATTTAAAATGTCGGTTCAGGCGATTTTTGCCCATAAAATGCGGTCATTATTGACGATGTTGGGGATTATTATCGGAATTACTTCGGTCGTTTTAGTCGTTGCCTTAGGGAAGGGGTCGACTGAAAACATTATGGAAAATATCAACTCTATGGGGACAAATACGATTGATATTCTGCCAGGTAAAGATTTCGGGGATATGCACTCAGGTAAGATTAAAACACTCACCGTTGATGATGCGCTTTTTTTGAGAGAGCAAGGCTATATTGATAGTTCAACACCGAATAGCGCTACCTCAGGAACGTTGACCTATAAGCATACGTCTGCAACTGCGCAATTAAGTGGCGTTGGAGAGCAGTATTTCAGCGTAAAAGGGCTTTCTTTAGAATCAGGGAGAATGCTAAATCGAAAGGATATTGATAACAATCTATCGGTCGTTGTGATTGATCAAAATGTTAAAAATAAATACTTCAGAGAAGGGGAGAATATTCTAGGTGAAACCCTTATTTTTAATAAGAAGCCCCTAACGATTATCGGGATTGCGAAAAAAACGAATTCAATGGGGATGAACTCAGATACCTTAACTCTTTGGACGCCATATACCACACTAATGAATCGTGTGACAGGAGGAAAGAATATCAGCTCCATCACGGTAAAAGTTGCCGATGGAATGGATTCTAAACTGGCGGAGAATAATATTGAGAAGATTCTAACGGCGCGCCATAAAACGAAAGATTTCTTCATGATTAATACCGATAGTATTAAACAGACGATTGAGAGTACGACAAATACAATGACGCTTTTAATCGCATCAATTGCATTTATATCGCTTGTTGTCGGAGGGATTGGCGTCATGAATATCATGCTTGTCTCCGTGACAGAGCGCACGCAAGAGATTGGCCTACGCATGGCAATTGGCGCCAAAAAGATGAATATCTTACAGCAATTTCTTATCGAGGCCGTGCTCATCTGTATTATCGGCGGTGTATTGGGAATCACATTTTCATTGATGATTGGTGGCGGGCTTAAATTAGCGATGGACAATGCTATTCCTCTCTCTTTCTCTGTAGATGTAATGGCTTTTGCATTGGTTTTCTCAATGGTTGTCGGTGTGGTCTTCGGATTTATGCCTGCGAGAAATGCCGCAAAATTAAATCCAATCGAAGCGTTAACAAAAGGATAATGATATGAAATTTATACATAAACAGTCGTTGATTCCGTGCATTATCGTCAGTTTTCTAGTGGGATGCGCGACAACCGAATTACCCAAAGATAACTCTGCGTATGCGGTGCTTGCGCGTAGCCAAGAAGCCCCTTCGATGATTCAGAATAAATGGTGGCATGCGTATCAAGATGAAAATTTAAATAAACTCATTGAGTATGCGCTTTCCCATAATAGTGATTTAGCGAAGAGCGCATTAACTATGCAAAAAGCCATGTATCAAGCGAACTTAAAGCAATTGGATATCTATCCCACGCTTGCAGGTGGATTAGGGGCTTCTACAAATCGAGATCTTTATCAAAAGGATTCATTTAGCGATCATCGTAGTTTTAACGGAGAGATGAGTTTAAATTATGAAGTAGATTTGTGGAATCGACTTGGAGATCTGAAAGATGCCGCTGCCTATGAGTTTAAAGCAAGCTATTTTGATAAAGAAAATACACGTCTTACGCTGATTAATAGTGTGATTGATGTCTATTTCAATCTTGTATATTTAAATAGTGTGGTTGCAAGCCTAGATGATAGTTTGGCAAATCATCGTAAGATCGAGACAATCATGCGAGATAAGTTAAAAAGCGGGCAAATTAGTCCATTGGAACTGCTTCAAGCGACACAAGCAGTGAAAGAGACTCAAAATCAGCGCTTAAGCTATAAAACCCAGATGAAAGATAACGAACAGCTATTAAAAAATCTTCTGAATATCAGCTCTTTTAATGGAATGAATCTTAAGTATCCTTCTCTGTTATCCGTTAAATCAGTCAAAATTAATTTAAATCAGCCCATAGATATTTTAGTGGCGCGTCCTGATGTACAAGCGAGTGAGTTTAGAGTCAGAAAAGCCTATCGTTCATTTGAGGCAGAAAAAAAGTCATTTTATCCCTCCATTACGATTCAAAGCGTATTAAGCTCAAATAATAAAAATATCGGTAGTACATTTTCATCGTCTGCGATCTTAGGGTCAATTTCGATTAATCTCCCATTTTTAGACTGGAATCGAATTAAAACAAATGTGAATATTTCAAAAGTGGAGTATGAACAAGCTTATCTTGATCTTGAGAAAAGTATGAACACCGCAATTAATGAAGTTGCGTATTACTATTCTGCATATACCACGAGTAAAAGTGCTTTAAATACCTCAAAAAGTAAGTACAGAGATAGTATTTCGATTAGCCAAATTTATTTTTCTCAATATCAAGCAGGGCAGTCTGAATTTAAAGATTACTTAGAGAGCCAGAATACAGCGCAAAATGCCAAATTAACGATTTTAAGTGATCAATATCAGTTGATTAAGTATGAGAATATGTTGATTAAGTCCATGGCAGGAAAGATATAGCCTAGATACTTCACAAAGCGGATAATATCTGTTAATAATCACATATTTCGGTCAATCACGATCATTAACAGGAAGATCATCATGAATGAAGCAGAATCCCCACATTTAAAACGTGGGCTTAAAAATCGTCATATTCAGCTGATTGCGCTCGGAGGTGCAGTCGGTACAGGACTTTTTCTAGGGTTAGGAAAGTCAGTGCAAATTGCAGGGCCTTCTGTGATATTTGGATATGCCATTGCAGGATTTGTTGCCTTTCTGATCATGCGCCAATTAGGGGAAATGATTGTCGAAGAACCTGTCGCTGGGAGCTTTAGCCATTTTGCTTACAAATATTGGAATGGATTTGCAGGCTTTTTATCAGGTTGGAATTATTGGATGATGTTTATTCTTGTTGGAATGACGGAACTCACCGCAGCAGGTCTGTATATACAGCATTGGTTTCCCAATATTCCCACATGGGCATCTGCCGCCTTTTTCTTTGTGTTGATTAATGGCGTCAATCTTGTGAACGTTCGGCTCTATGGGGAAACAGAGTTCTGGCTCTCGGTCATTAAAGTGTTCGCCATCATTGCGATGATTATTTTCGGGTGTTATCTACTTTTTTCAGGAAAAGGTGGGAGCGAATCGACGGTTAAAAATCTTTGGCAATTTGGTGTTTTCCCGAATGGATTTGGGAGCTTCCTCATTGCACTTTCGATTATTATGTTCTCCTTTGGTGGGCTCGAGCTTGTGGGGATTACAGCTGCAGAAGCTGAAAATCCTTCGGTTTCTATTCCAAAAGCAACGAATCAAGTGGTTTATCGTATTTTAATCTTCTATATCGGTTCACTATTGGTTTTATTATCCCTCTATCCTTGGACGAAAATTGTGGGGGAGCAAAGCCCATTCGTGATGATCTTTCATGATTTAGGCGAAAAAGTAGTATCCGATGCGTTGAACTTTAAAAGAGTATCCGATGCGTTGAATTTTGTGATTCTGATTGCAGCACTCTCTGTCTATAACAGCGGTGTGTATAGTAATAGCCGAATGTTATACGGGCTTTCTAAACAGGGAAATGCCCCTAAAATTCTAACCGCAGTGACAAAAACAGGCGTGCCTGTGAATTCACTTGCAGTGTCTGCTGCATTAACCTCTATTGTGGTTGTGGTGAATTATATTTTAGAGGGGAAAGCATTTGAGATTTTAATGTCTTTAGTTGTGACAACGCTTGTATTGAACTGGATTATGATCTCGCTTTCGCACCTTAAATTTAGAAAAGCCATGGAGAAAGAGGGGAGAGAAACTGTATTTAAAGCACTTTTCTATCCTTATGGAAACTACTTTACATTAGCCTTTTTATTTTTTATTCTTGCGATTATCTTAACGATCGAAGGCTTACGCATCTCAGTGATTTTAATTCCTTTTTGGATTGGGATTTTATGGGTCGGTTATTTTATTGCGGAGCAGAATCGTAAACTACAACACACCTCACGAGAGGAGATAAATGATGAGCTATAAAACGATATTAGTACTCGGTGCGATATTATCGCTTGCAGGCTGTGGGAATTCAGAAGATCCCAATGTCTATCAGCAGAAAATTAATCAAAAGAAGAAAATGGAAGACGACCTAAACAAAAGTTTAGATCGCCATGTTCAAGATCTTCAAAATGCAGATAAAACCGAATAATCAGGTTTAAAAGCCTTCTGCACCTAATGTACGGAAGGCATCTGCCGTAAGATTAATCGGTGTTTCGTCATGAATCACAATATTATCTTCATCACGAATTCCCCCATAGGGAATAAGCGTTTGAATAAGCTCAAGATTTAAGAAAGGCGCTTTTTCAGGATCATTTTTCGCTTCATCCACGAGCATCTGATTAAAATAAACCCCCGGTTCAATCGTAACTACCATGCCATTTTTAAGGTGATGCGTTAAGCGAAGTGATTTAAATGGAAGAGACTCATCGCGCAGAGATTTTGCAATGCTTGGCGTATCATGTGTATTCAACCCAAGTAAATGTCCAACGCCATGAGGGAAGAAGGTACGAATCAATCCTTTTTCGAGTGCTTCTTCAAGCGAACAGCCTTGAATCACGTTTATTCGGATAAGGAGATCGCAAATAAGCGCACAAGCATCTTTATGGATATCAATATAAGAGACGCCATTCTTACAGCGACTAATCAACTCTAATTTAATCGCGCGCATCTCTTTAAGAAGCGTGATGAAAATTTCATCCGCATCGTGTCCCGGATGCGTTCTAGAAATATCCGCAATATAGCCATTGTACTGCGCACCTGCATCAATGAGAAAACTATAAAGCTTCTCAGGAACGGTCTTATCTAAATCTTGATAATGAAGAATACTTGCATTTTCGTTATAAGCAATGATATTTCCATAAGGAAGTTGGAACTCTTGGCACTCAAGAACATCAAGATAATCAAGCGCAGTCTGGAATTCTGGAATCCCTTCTGCAAATGAATCACGAACGGCAAGATGCGCCTCAGCAGCTCTTAAGGTTGCCTCTCTCATCATCTCGATTTCAAAAGGGGTTTTAATCAAGCGCCAGCTATCGATTTGCTGTTTCTGTTCGATGGAAACATGCGTATGCGTAATGGTTTCAGGTAGATCAGAGCCTAGCCAAAGTGATTGGACAGAAGTTTCTGCCTTAAGTGCTTCGAAAAGGGCATCAAGATCGGTAAATGTTTTAACCGTAAATTCAGATTGCCAATCGCCATATCCTGATTTTACTTTTAACCAATAATCATTGGGGCGATAACTGAGCAAAATCCTCTGATCTTTCTTGAGAATCAAATAGTGATGCGTTCCCAAATGCTCGGGAATCCAATGTAAGAAAGAGGCCGGCATTTTATGAGGAATCTCAATATCATCATCATAATAATAGTGGGGTGCCCCTGAGGTGAGAATGAGTGCATCTGCGTTCGTTTCTGTTAGGAACGTATTTAATTGCGCCATTTGTGTCGCAATATGGTCTTGATAAAGTGACATAATAATCCTTCTGTTTAGAATGAGATTGCAGTC
>CAZBKP010000022.1:9810-13601 GCA_964492525.1 uncultured Cardiobacteriales bacterium | reverse complement strand
TCTACTCGAATATCTCGAGCTGAATATGTTTGAGCATGAACGAAAGGCAACGACATTAATAGTGCTGTTGCAATTAAAGATTTTTTACAATTTCTGAAGATCATTATAATTCTCTATCTAGATAAATCCAAAAGGTAAACTGTGAGACAATATACAAAAAAAGAGCTTAAAAAACTACTTATATTTGTAGTCATTTAAAACCATCTTAATACATCATAAGTTAAAACAACGATCATAAAGCCAAAGACAAATATGGCGCCTAATTTTAGGACTGCTATTTTAATAGAATTTGAAAATTGATGCTTGCCCATTATTTTCTCAATTCCAAACCCAACCAATCGTCCTCCATCAAGAACAGGAATGGGAAGCAGATTTAGAAGACCAATATTAATACTAAACAATGCTATCAACTGTACAAATGAAACAACTCCAGAAGAAAGTGCTTGCCCTGCAATATTTGCGATACTAATGGGACCAGCCATTGTATTGATATGAAAGTAACCTGTAACTAATCGCTCTAAGAACTTAAATATCATTACTGTATCGCTATATGTTTTCTTAAAAGCCTCATTTAAAGCGTCAACTACTCCAAGCTTTTTTTCAATTTGAATAGATTTAAATTCACGCATTAACTGATCTTTATCAAAGGCAACCCCTAAGCCTAACTTATATGTATTATCGGCACCTTTTTGAGGAGATACCATGACCACCGTTAATGCTCCTGTACCTCTTTTAATTTCTATAGGAATCGGGGCACTCGAGGAGATTTTACTTACAACATTTAAAAGATCATCCCATGTCGAAATACTAATCCCATTTATAGTAGTAACAACATCCCCCACTTTAATTCCAGAAGATTCTGATGCTCCTCCTGATACAACTAGCCCAATTTCAGGTTTAACATCAGGAAAATAAGCTTGAACTCCTACTATCTTATCAATTTGCGATTTTGCATCTAACTTAAGAGGCTCCCCAATATCTATTGTTGTGGAGAAAACATTATTCCCACGTTTATAGTCAACCGTAGCCTTTCCATCATCAAGATATTCGATAAAACCATAAAACATAGATTCAATGCTATCTACTTCTGCACCATCGATTGAAATAATCTCATCTCCTTTCTTCAACCCTGCCTGCGCCATAGGAGAATTCTCAAGAGGAGTACCGATTACGGCCTTATAAGTCGGGACACCATACATAAAGAGTCCCCAATACAAAACAATGGCAAGTGCAATATTAAAGAGTGGGCCTGCGGCAACCACACACGCTCGTTTCCAAAGCGGTTTGGCATTAAATGTTTCTTGTTTTTGATCTTCAGGAACAGGCTCAATAGAATCATCTAAAAAAGCAACATATCCTCCTAAAGGAATCATGCCAATCGCATATTCGACCCCATCTTTTCCTTTCCTAGACCATAGATTCTTCCCAAATCCAATACTAAACTTCAAAACTTTAAATCCGAGTTTTCGTGCAACATAAAAATGTCCAAACTCATGGATCGCCACTAAAATCCCCATAAGGATGAGGAAACCTAAAACTGACTGTAAAAGCGTCATACTAATAAACCTTTATTTTTTCGCGAATTTCATTGTCAAACGCAATAATATCTTCAACCGTATTTAAGGATTGCACAGGTATTGCTGAAAGCGATTGCTCTAATTTACACGGAATGTCGATATAACGGATCTGATCTTTTAAAAAAGCCTCCACCAAACATTCATTGATCGCATTCATTGCAACCAAGTGACTTCTCCCTTGCTCTAGGGCTTCTTGAGCTATCCGCAAACATGGAAACCTTACAAAATCTGGGGCTTCAAAGGTAAGCGCACATAATGATTTCATATCCAGTGGCGCCACTCCTGATGAAATTCGTTCAGGATAACCAAGAGCATGTGCGATCGGAATCACCATATCAGGTTCTCCAATTTGTGCCAATATCGACCCATCTTTATAGGACACAAGAGAATGAATCATACTTTGTGGATGAATCACCACATCAATTTTTTTGGGCGACATCTCAAACAAAAAGTGAGCCTCGATAAACTCAAGCCCTTTATTCATTAAGGTCGATGAATCAATCGTTACTTTAGCCCCCATATTCCACTTGGGGTGCTTGAGCGCATCAGCCTTTGTAACTTGTTTTAACTCATCTAAAGAGAGCGACCGAAAAGGTCCCCCTGATGCTGTCAAGATCAGCTTTTCAACGCCTTCTGTAACAAAACCACCATGCACATTTTTAGGAAGACACTGAAATAGTGCATTATGCTCACTATCGATGGGTAAAATCGTAGCCTTATACCGTTTTACTGCATCCATAAATAGATGCCCACCCATCACTAGACTCTCCTTGTTTGCAAGAAGAACCGTTTTCCCTTGTTTGACTGCCTCAAAACTTGATAAGAATCCTTTAGCGCCTACAATCGCAGCCACCACAACCTCTATCTCAGGATCCGCGATTAAAGAAATAATGTTATTCTCACCGGCTAAAACGATCGTTTCTAAGGCTGCATCCTTTATTTTCAAGGTAAGCATTTGAGCAGAATTATGATCTGCCATAACTACGTATTTCGGCTTGAATTCATAGCAAAGAAGAGCCATTTTTTCTACATTTTGATTGGCAACTAAAGAGTGGACTTGATATTTCTCAGGATTTGCTCTTACAACTTTTAAAGTCGAAGACCCTATCGAGCCTGTTGCTCCTAAAATCGAGATGGAACGCATAATAAAACTCAATTAAGAAAGTAAATACAAACCGAACGTAAAAAAGGTTGCGCCAGGAATCAACCCATCAATACGATCCAGCACACCTCCATGCCCAGGAAGAATATTCCCACTATCTTTTAATCCAGCATGGCGCTTCATCAAACTCTCGTAAAGATCACCCGATATAGATAAAATTGCACTGATTAAAGAGATCATCACAAAGCCCAAAATGGCCATAATTCCTTTATCATAAAAACTAAATCCTGCAACAACCACAGAAAGAATGAGCGCCAAGCTTAATCCTCCAATCGCCCCTTCGACCGTTTTCCCTGGACTGATGGTGGGTGCAAGTTTATGTTTTCCAAATTTCCGCCCAACAAAATAAGCGCCACTATCTGTCATCGCAACAAGCGCAATCACATACATTAAATAATATTTATCAGCAATTAATATCGAAAGTGCTACAAAAAAACCCAAGAGCATAAGAGTCATTAAAACCATACTTGGTATAGGTAAATAGAGCCACGTTTGAGGTGATTTTGTATGCATTTTTAAAATAAACGGCATAGCAATCCAAACGCATGAAACTAGAGCTAAATAATAGGAAAAAACATTACTAAAATAGGTAAAAAAAAGTGCAAATGCACCAAGGAAGATGACTACATTGCCAATTAAAAAAGGAACTCTATATGGATCTGCAAGCATCTTAGACCATTCATAAACGCCCACCAGACAGACAGCCAAAAGAGCGCTCCGAAATAGGCTCGGACTTAAAAACAAGATACAGAGAAGAACAACAATCGCCATTATCGTTCCAGTAATAATTCGTTGTTTCATACTTCTTCCTTATATCGCCCCAAATCGTCTTTCTCTTTTTTGGAACGCCTCTATTGCATCCTTCAACGTCTGTTTTTCAAAGTCTGGCCACAATGTTTCAGTAAAATAGAGTTCAGAATATGCCAACTGCCAGAGTAAAAAGTTACTTAATCGTTGCTCTCCACTTGAGCGAATTAAGAGATCTACAGGAGGTAAATTTCCCAGTGCCAAATGCTGATTAATATAATCATCATCAATTTCAGTTGAGGAAA
>CAZBKP010000022.1:0-9710 GCA_964492525.1 uncultured Cardiobacteriales bacterium | reverse complement strand
CTCTTGGCATCATGCGTTTCTTCGCCCATCGCCCATTGCCATCCATAATGATGGCAATATGCTGACATAACGATTCTCTGGGCTCACTCATTCTATATTTCCATCAATTCTTTTTCTTTGATAGAAAGAACCTCATCAACCTCTTCAATCATCTTATCTGTAATTTTTTGAATCACTTCTTCAGAGCGACGTAATTCATCCTCTGAAAGCTCTGCATCTTTTAGTTTTTGGTTTGCATCACGACGAATATTACGAATCGCAACTTTTGCATTCTCACCTTCGCTCTTCACGACCTTTACCATGTCACGTCTGCGATCCTCAGTTAGCGGAGGAAGTGGAATACGAATAAGTGTTCCTGTGGTTGCAGGATTCAAACCAAGATCACTCATGATAATCGCTTTTTCGACTGCACTTACCATAGTTTTTTCCCAAGGTGTCACCCCTAATGTACGCGAATCTAAAACAGAAATATTCGCAACTTGAGATAACGGTGTAGGATTGCCGTAATATTCAACTTCAATATGATCTAATAAACTCGTATGTGCACGCCCTGTGCGAAGTTTTTGCAAAGCCCCTTTTAAACTCTCAATTGATAAACTCATTCGATGCTCTGCATCTTTCTTAATCTCATTAATCATTTTTATTTCCTTAATTATCAATAAAATTATTCAGTAACCAACGTTCCAATATTTTCACCACACACCGTACGAATTAGATCGCCAGGGTTAAAAATATTAAAGACACGAATCGGAAGATTATTTTCTCGACACATAACAAGAGCAGTTGCATCCATCACACCTAGATCTTTTGCCAATGCCTCTTTATAGCTAATATGATCATAGCGAGTAGCACTCGGATCTTTATTAGGATCCGCAGAATAGATTCCATCGACCTTAGTCGCTTTCAGCATAATGTCTGCATTCACTTCTATTGCCCTAAGCGCTGCGGCAGAATCTGTCGTAAAGAAAGGATTTCCTGTGCCTGCGGCAAAAATAGTGACACGCTTCTTTTCAAGGTGACGAATCGCACGACGGCGCAGATAGTCTTCACATACTTCATTAATTCGGATCGCACTCATAACACGCACATAAACATCTCTTTTTTCAAGCGCATCTTGAAGTGCCAAGGCATTCATAACGGTTGCGAGCATTCCCATATGATCACCTGTGACACGATCAATCCCTGAGGCTGCGAGCCCTGCCCCTCTAAAAATATTCCCGCCACCGATGACGACACCGACTTCGACACCAATTGAATTAATCGATTTGATTTCATCCGCGATACGCCCAATGGTCGCAGGTTCTATTCCGTAATTTCCTGAACCCATGAGTGCTTCACCACTCAATTTTAGAAGAATTCGTTTATATTCGGGGGGCTTATTCATCGCAGAAATCCTTTCTATTAATGGTTACAAAATTGTAGGCATTCTATAGTATTTCATATTCTTTTAACAGATCTCATTCTATACAATCTTGACTTATTTCCGCTTTGAAGGCTTTTGTTCTTTTATTCTTCGCTTCTTGACTGCGTCTGACTTGATTTTCTTCTTTCTTGTTATCTCTTTTTTAGGCCGTTCAAATACTTTTCGATCATCTTTACTGACTTTTGGTTGTTTATCTGAAGAGATAAGTTCAAAATCAATAAATCGAGTTTCAATATTGGCATCCGTCACACGAACCACCACGTGATCATTCAACCTAAACTGCGTTCCCGTCTTCTCTCCGATCAACCTATGATGCACCTCATCGAAATGATAGAAATCACCCGGTAATTTAGAAATATGAATCAACCCCTCAATATACACATCATCCAGCTCAATAAACATTCCAAATTTAGTAATGCTTGAAATTTTTCCACCGAATATCTCTCCAACATGCTGACTCATATATTGGCACTTTAGCCATGCAGTGACATCATTCTCAGCACTATCCGCACGTCGCTCTGCATCGGAAAGATGAATTCCTAACTTTGCCATCGCCCGATCATCATAAAGATACTGAGACTTATCCCCTTGCTTCTTATGAATTAGATATTTAATCCCACGATGAACAATCAGATCCGGATAGCGACGAATGGGTGAGGTAAAGTGCGCATAATAATCAAGCGCAAGCCCAAAATGTCCTTCATTTCCGGGTTGATAGACCGCTTGTGCTAGAGACCGAAGCATCACCAACTGAATCATATTAAACTCAGGTTTTTCGACTGCTTGGGAAAGTGCTTTTGCATAATCTTTAGGTTCAGGACTGTTATTGCCTTCAATCCCTATATTAAACTCCTTCAAAAATTGTTTTAATTTTTGAAGACGCTCTTCAGGAGGATGAGGATGGACACGGTAAAGTGTCGGGATATCATGATCATCCAAGAAATTAGCGGCAGCGATATTGGCTGCAATCATGCACTCTTCAATAATCATATGCGCATCGTTTCGAACTCTTGGGATGATCTTCTCAATCATGCCTTCATGATCAAATTCAAACTCAGCTTCTTTTGTATCAAAATCAATCGATCCTCGTTGATCACGTACTTTTCTTAAAACATTAAACAGCTCATATAAATGATCAATATGCGGGCAAATATCCGCATAATCTTCTCTGAGCAACTCATTTCCTTGAATCAATTCATACACAAGATCATAGGTGAGCCTTGCATGAGAACGCATTACACCTTCAAAAAAATCATAGCTGAGTCGCTCACCTTTAGCTGAAAATTCTAGTTCACACACCATGCAGAGTCGGTCTACATCAGGATTCAGTGAGCATAGCCCATTAGAAAGCTTTTCAGGCAACATTGGAATCACTTTATCAGGGAAATAGACTGAGGTTCCTCTTGAGAGTGCATCCTCATCAAGTGGACTACTTAAAGTGACATAATGCGCAACATCTGCAATTGCGACAATTAATTTAAAGCCCCCAGTTTCTAACTTTTCACAGTAAACAGCGTCATCAAAATCTCTTGCCGTAATCCCGTCAATCGTGACTAATGGAATATTTCGATAGTCTTTCCGACCCTTTTTATCCTCTTCTAATACTTCATCTGGAATCTGAGAAATTTGTTGCAGCGTCTCTTTTGAAAATTCATCAGGAATATGATGCTCAAGAATCGCTTCTAAAATAGCGATACTCGCATTCATTTTCTGCCCTAAGCGCTCTAGCACTTTAGCAGTAAATTGTTCACTTTTTCCCTCAAAGATAACAATCTCCGCACGAACTAAATCATGATTCTTTGCACCCTTTAATGCACTCTTAGGGATATAAAACTGCTGTGCTATTTTTTTATTTTCAGGAATAACGATCGCATTTCCTTCAAAAATAGAAATTCTTCCTATAAATGTCGAAATTGTTCGCTTCACTAGGCGAATAATCTTCCCTTGACGCTGCCCTCGTTTACCATTAACACCTGTAATTTGTACCTCGACCTCATCATGATGCAGATAATTCTTAGCATCATACGGAGAGATATAGATAGGATCTGCGCCTTTCGGATAGATATACGCATACCCTTCTGCGTGAGATTCCAATGATCCAACGGTAGTATTAGACGTATCCAATACGGCATAATCCCCAGCACTATTCTGGAAAATCTCATCGGCCTTACACATAACAAACAAGCGACGTGTTACCGCTTCAATTTGCCACGGCTTACTCATTTTTAAAATTTTGAGAATACCTTTTTCATTGATCTTACCCGCAGTTTGAATCAATGTTTTTATGAAATCACGGCTTGGAACTGCCTGTTTGTACTTCTCTACCTCATTTTTATATTGAGGATCATTCTTTTTATAGTTACCAAAAAATTGTAACTCTTGTTCTGTAAATGTTTTCACTTTGTTCCTTTATTTATTTACTCATCCCACTCAATGCTCACCTCTTCAGGTTGAGCCATTGGAATAAGATGTTTTTCTATATTATTTTGCAAGAATTCAATTCCTGCGGTATTCGGAGCATCAACCACAATATCAAGTTTATCCTGATTGACGCGTAAATTAACGGAGCCGTAATCTGGGAAGATTCCTTCTCCAGCTTGATCATCATAGGTTACTGAGATTTTATGAGACCAGTGTTTGCAAAGACGCTTTAAAATTCTACTTGGGTCTTGAGATAAAACGTTTCCTGTTAATTTCATACTATCCTCCTATAATGAATTAATTGTATTAGCATCATTAGAATAGCAGTAATTTTAAACAGATCGCAGAGATTAATATAGTTTATTCTTTCTTAGATACGCCCGAGTATGTAACATTATTGTACACTACAAGCAGATTATTTTGTATTTAATATATGTTTTTATCATACATCTCTTAATAAAAACTAATGATAGAATTATTTTTTCATCAATTAGTAAAAAAGACATATAAATACATGCTTATTAAATTAATTATTCTATACATAATACTATCATGTTGTATTTATTAAATTGTCATCTACAATCTACTTTTCAACTAATTTTTAGGGAATTATTATGACAGAAAATGTAAATACTCAACAGTCAACACCTGTGCAACAAGCAACAGGTAATTCAACATCTACAAATAAACCAAGTTTAGTACTTCCAATACTAACAATTGTTTTCGCAATATTAGGTATTTTATTTTTAGGATTTATATTTATCCCTATTGCATTTATTTGTACAATTTTTTGTACAGTTTTTTCATTCAAGAACAAAAACGGTACATATATTGGACTTACGGTTTTATGTTGGGTACTCACTATACTAGGATTTTTCTTATCCCCCGTTCTATTGGCAATAATTTTTGGTTCCGCAGCAGCTATCTCTGCATAGTATTTAATGAAAATAGAGAATATTACTATTCTCTATTTTCATTAACTTTCATACAGGACTTTGGTAACCAACAGACCAATAAAGATCGCCCAAAACAAAAAGCAAGAAATGAAATCCATAATCCATTATTTCCAAAATTTGGAATTAGAAAATAGCTTGTTACTAACCAAATAATAACAGAAAAAATCATTGAATTTCGTATTGATGATGTGTAACCGATACCACAAAACACGCCATAAACTACCAATCCTAAAGATGCGATAAATGGAAAAACAAAAAGCCAATAGCGATACTCTAATGCAATCTCTAGAACATCTTCCTGATTTGTAAATAACCCTAAAATTAGTTGATCAAATCCTAGCCATACCAAACTAATCAAGATAGATATGCCTAAACTTGACCAAAACGCGTACTTTACGACCTTATGATACAACGCAATATCACAACTTCCTTTTGCTTTGCCACTTAGGATACTTGCCGCATTTGCAAATCCATCGTACACATATGCCATTAAATATTGCACCTGAAATAAAATACTATTTGCTGCCAATATTCCAATGCCTAATTCGCTCCCTTTTGCAAAAAACAGATTTGTTACAATAAGTAAACAAATAGTTCGGATCATCAAGTCACTATTTACTCCAAAAATTGCTTTCAGAGAGTTCATAGAAAGAAAAGAACGTAATTCTTCAAAGGATGTTGAAAAAGAGAATTCTTTCTTTATCAGTATTACGCTGATAATTGCCATACTAATTTGTGCAATCAGAGTTGAGATCGCAACTCCTTCAACGTTAAATTGGAAGAGCCAAACCAATACAATCGCTAGAACAATATTTAATACATTGACAAATACTTGGAGAAAAAGCACAGATTTAACATATGCCCTTCCCATTAAAAAACCAATAAACACATAATTTAAAAGTGTAAATGGTGCACCATAAATAAGAATATCAAAGTATCTTTTTGCATAACCAATCGTTTCCTCTTCTGGTCTAGAGAATCGCATAAAATATTTGAAAATAAAGGATTGGCATAATACAAAAACAATACCAAGAAGAAGCGCAATCATTAAAGGGCGTATAATGGCTGCTTTTAATTTTATTGGGCAATCCATCGCTTGCGCTGTAAAACTCGTGGTACTCACTCTTAAAAAACCAAAAAGCCAATAGAGCGTATTAAAAATAACCGTACTAATCGCAACACCCGATATTGCATGGATATCAGGAAGATGACCCACCAGGGCAGTATCCACCGCTCCTAATAATGGGACTGTAACGGTGGATAAAGTTAATGGAATGACTAACCGTAAATATCCACGATAGGTCATTTATAAATTGTGATCTTTAATGATCTTCTGAAATCGTTCATGTGCTTTTCCTGGCGCTTTAAATGCTTTAAATTCATCACTCATTTTAGCATCTCCAACTTTAACAATCATGACCATTCCTTGAGCGTAATGAGGCGTACACTGAATACCATAGAAACCTTCAATATCAAAGGGAACCTCAATCTCTTGATTAATTTTTCCTTTAAACTTAGGTGCAGATTCAGGCATTAATTCAGGAATTGAGGCTGCGTTATGCGTTTTATGCGTTGCAAGAAACTTTAAAGAATCCCCTGGCTTAAGCTCGATATAATCAGGTTCAAAAATCATTGGACCTGCTTTCCCTCGATTCAGCATTTTTATTTCATACACTTCTGCCTGTGCTGACATTGATAAACAAAGAATTGAAGCTGTAACTAATAATAATTTTCTCATTTTCCTCTTTCTCTCTAATTAAAAGCATGTATAAATCGAATAAATGGAATGCCTTCAGAATCTTCAAAGCACTCCACGTTAACTTTAAATATTTTCTGAACCGTCTCTTTTGTGAATACTTCTTTGGGTGTACCTTCTATCGCAATTTCACCCGACTCAATCACAATCACTCGATCACAATACATCGCTGCATGATTGAGGTCATGTAAGACCGCAACAGTAGTTAATTTCTGTTTTTTCACTAAACTTAATAAATTCAACTGATGATGAATGTCTAAGTTATTTGTCGGCTCATCCAGAATGAGTATTTTGGGTTCTTGAACAAATCCTCTTGCAATATGAAGCCGTTGTCTTTCCCCACCTGAGAGAGTTGGCCAGAGTTGATCTCGTTTATCCAACATATCAACCACAGAAAGACTATTTTCTACGATTTCATCATCTCGTTTTGACCAAGGTGAGAGAAACGTAAGATGTGGCGTTCTCCCAAGCTCTACGGATTCTTGAACAGTGATATGATCCTCAGTATCGACATGTTGACGAACAAATGCAACTTGCTGTGCAATCGTTCTAGGAGATTGATCATATAATGGCTTCCCAAAAAGTTGTACTTCCCCTTTTGTGGGTTTCCTACTCCCAGAAAGCAGAGGAACAAGCGAACTTTTGCCTGATCCATTCGGACCTACTATCCCAACGAACTCATAAGGTTTTATATGGATAGAGATATTTTTAATAATCTCTTTAGCACCACTTTTCCAATAAATGGAATCTGCATATATTGCCATAGTTAACGTTGTTTCTTCCTCGTTAGAATAAATGCAAATGCAGGTGCTCCCACTAATGCAGTGATTACTCCAATCGGAAGCACTTGTCCTTTAATAATGGTTCTAGAAACAATATCTGCGGCAACTAAAAAGATCGCACCGACAACTGCAGATGCAATCAATAATCTATTATGTTTTAACCCTACAATTGCACGCGTTGCATGAGGAATAACGAGTCCAACAAACCCAATAGCACCCACAATACTGACCATTGTCGCTGTCATCAACGTTGCACAAACAATAAGAATGATATAGGTCCGTTTTACAGGGATACCAAGAGATGCTGCAGACTCAGCACCAAATGTAAATGCATCTAATGCTCTTGCATGGCAAACACATATAATCAATCCTATTAACGTAACGGGTAATGCTAGAGTGATATCTGGCCACCTTACCCCCGATAAACTCCCTAATAACCAAAACATAATCCCTCTTGTCTGTTCTGCACTTGCTGAATGCGTGATGATAAAAGAGGTCATTGCATTAAAAAGTTGTGATCCAGCGATCCCCGCGAGAATAATTCCACTATTCCCCTTGCCTGTTCGCATTGCTAAAAGCGCAATCATAACAAAAGCAATAATCGCCCCCACAAATGCCCCAAAAGAGACAGATAGCATTCCAGCTCCAATACCTAAAACTGCTATCGCAACCGCTCCTGTTGATGCCCCCGCAGAAATTCCCAGAAGATAAGGATCTGCCAACATATTCCTAAGAAGGGCTTGCAAGATTGTTCCTGAAAGAGCAAGTGCCATTCCACAAAGTGCTGCGACAATTGTTCTGCTCAACCGATAATTCCAGATAATACCTTCATCAATCCGATCAAGTGGATATTTTGCATCCCAAAGGTGATTTGCAATTGTTTTAAGAACCAATTCAAATGGAAGATAGATCTCACCTATTGCGGTTCCTGATAATATTGTCAGCAAAAGAATAAGGACTATAAATAGTCCTAATCCTATACGCTTTAACAAATATCCCATTCTTATTTCTTAGGATTTAAATTCATCTTAAAAAGATCGTCTGCAACTTTTTCAAGTCCTTGGAAAAGTCGAATCGTTGGATTCATTGATTGAGCACCAATAATAATGATTCGATTTTTTTCAATTGCAGGCATTAATTTAAGAACAGGATCATTTTTCAAATATTCAACTTTAACTTTGACATCGTCAAGTGGAAAACGACGACGAGTCATATCGCCCACCACAATGACAGTTGGATTTGAGCGAACAATGTTTTCCCAACTTACGGTTGGCCACTCTTCATCACTTGTTACAATATTCTTAATTCCAAGCGCTTTCATGATGTAATTAGGCGCACCTTTTGAACCTGCAACATAAGGATCAGATTCTGCATCCGCACTAGAGAACCAGAAAAGTGCTGATACGTCATTGGGCAATCCTTTCACTTTATCTTTTGCACTTGCTTCCCTTGCTTTTAAGTCATTAACGAGCTTTGTTCCTCTATCCTGAACATTAAATATTTGAGCAAGTTCGGTGATTTCTTGATAGATCAAATCAGTAGAAAATTCAGCATTTCTAAAACCGTCGCCACCTTCGCTATTATCTTTTCCATTACAATCACTTGGAGAAGTATAAACAGGAATCCCTAACTCCTCAAATTGTTCATTGGTTGCTACTACACCCACAGGACCAATCTGCCATTGGAACTGATTTGTGACAAAATCAGGACGTTTTTCAATAATGCTTTCAAAGCTAACATCGTTGTCAGCAAGAACAGGTATTTTTGCATTTACTTCTTTAAATTCATCTAATACAGGCTCAACCCAAAGTGAAGTTCCGACAACTTTATCCGCTAATCCTAGAGAATAAAGAATCTCTACTGTACCTTGACCTACACCCACTACTTTTTCAGGTGCTTTTTTAAAAGTTAACTCAAAACCACAGTTTTTAACTGTTAAAGGATATTTTGTATCATCTGCCAAAGAAGTCGTGGCAAGAAGATTTAATCCTACTAGAAAAGAGAGTGCTAAAGTTGATTTTTTAAACATAACAATGATTCCCCTACAATTTAATCAAACACCATCAAGATATTATATTGTTTGAGATATATTGTCATTGGAGTTTTATTATCAATAATTAATTGATTGATTTAAATCAAAAATACAACTTTATTTAACTGTTCTACTTTAAATGCAAAAGGCTTCAATTTCTGAAGCCTTTATTAAGCTAACTAACCAATCTATTTCTTAGGGAGAATTTTAGCTAGTTCTGATCGCACGGGAATATTATTGCTTTCCAATCCAGGTTCTTGTCCATGTAAATCAAATTCAATATTAACCTCTGGCCCAAAAAATAAACAGTGTGTAGAGCCCCCAAAATGGAACATACCTA
>CAZBKP010000021.1:0-13641 GCA_964492525.1 uncultured Cardiobacteriales bacterium | reverse complement strand
GCAGAGGGTCGTGCTCAGAACCGTCGTGTAGATGTGATGATCAGAGCTGCAAAGCAATAAAATATTACTTTGTATTTCTAAAAAGCACTTAATAACTAAGTGCTTTTTTTGTATCTAATATAAAAATTAGGGGATATAAAATAATCTAAGGGAAAAT
This sequence comes from uncultured Cardiobacteriales bacterium, assembly GCA_964492525.1. Classification (GTDB taxonomy): domain Bacteria; phylum Pseudomonadota; class Gammaproteobacteria; order Cardiobacteriales; family Wohlfahrtiimonadaceae; genus Wohlfahrtiimonas. The sequence continues at coordinate 13,484 of CAZBKP010000021.1, read as the reverse complement.
CCCAAGGCTGTTTGGGTATGTCATATTCCACGAGTTGAAAGTCCCAACCGACACCGATAATGATGGTATCTGAAGATACTGTTGATAAATATCTGTCGTAATATCCTCCTCCCATTCCAATACGATTTCCTTTTTTGTCACAAGCAATCAGAGGAATAATCATTGCATCAAAATAATGAACAATTTCTGACTTTACTGGTTCTAGTATGTTAAAGGGGCCTTTTGAAAGTAAGGTTGATTTGCTATATTTCTTAAAAATAAGTTTTCCATTAGGTTGTATTGTCGGAAGTGCCGTAATTCTTTCGGTTTGAAGAATCTTCTTTATGGTTTTTTCTAACGAAATCTCATTATTGATTGCTAAATACGCAGATATCGTAGTGAAATCTTGTTCTTGTATAAAAGAGGTGATTTTTTGGTCAAAACACTGCTGATAAATACCTATATCATCTGGATGTAGATTTTTTCTTATTGAAAGAATGTATTTCCGAATTTCTGCTTGGCTAGGCATAAGTAAAGGGGTGCACCCCAAGATATCGTTAAGTAAGTCATACCCTTGAACCGAACGGTTCAGATGGATATAAGTTTGAGTACCTTAGGCTTCTGATAAATCAGCATGCTCACTAGTACCCAGTAATATATCTTTAAGATATACTTAGGATCAAGGGGCTTTAGACATATTAAACACGGATATCTCAGCAATGCACCCACTGAAATTATAGCACTTTTATTCAAATTCTCTGCAAATTTCTTTATGCCTTTGCAATAATAAGAGCAGTTACTGATTGTGCTCCTGCGTCATATAAGGTTTTTGTGGCTAATTTACATGAAGTTCCAGTGGTGATCACATCATCAAGTAATAATATATGTTCATCTTGTAGTTGAGTAGTTATATAAAAAACATTTTTTAAATTATTGATTCTCTCTTTTTTGCGAAGAATACTTTGAGGAATTGTAAGCATCTTTTTTTGTAATACATCAGGGGTGCAGGGGATATTTAACTTTTTTTCGAGTGTTTTAGCGATTGTGAGAATGTGATGGAAACCTCTTGTAGCTAACCGTAATCGCTCAGTTGGCATAGGAACGATTAATGTACACTTATTTATGAGCTGATCATGTTGCTGAATAATAGGATTTAGAAGCTCAGTTAATGTCCTAGCAAGATGAGTTTGTTTATTAAATTTATATTTAAGAATTAAATTTCGAATAATGTCATTATATTCGTATCCAATTATTATACTTTGAGAAAGGCTTTCAAGTGATTTGCAATAAGGGCAGTAATGGCTATCTGAATAAATTATGAGTTTTTCTCCACATGAAAAACAATAGTCTAAAAAAGGTCTGCATTTTTCTATACAAATCTTGCATAAAGAGATTTTTGTATCACTAATTCTCTTTTTACATTCTAAGCAATATGTTGGGTAAAGACATTGAGTAGTTTTCTGTGCGATATTAACAAAATTACCTATCATCAATTGTAAGCTGCTCATAGTTTGGTATTTTTAGTCGATAATTTGGGTCTTTTAGACGGAAGGGCAAACCATCTTCAAAAGCGCCTGGATTTAGAGATTGTATAGATCGAATTACTGTATTGATATGAATATTATGCGTTCTTGAGATGCTCTCAAAAATTGGACGAATTGATTCATCAATCTCCATTTCTTGAATAATAGGAAACACCTTAACGCCAACTTCTCGACGAGGTCTTAAAACTATATCAGTGCTATAGCGTGCAGAGTTAGACATTGGGCGATAAAGTGTATGTCCAAATAGATTAAGTGATGTAGGGTAGCTAACAAATACAGAACGGTAACTAGGCAGATTCATTTTACTAATATTTTCATTTGTTATTTGTAAAACCAATTCTTCTTTAAGCATACTATCTTCTTGGTTGGGTGATAAATTTTCTATAGGAAGATTACTGGTGTTTCTATTAGCAGATCTTGCTGAAATTTTAACTTCTGAAGGGAGTAACCAGCCAATCGCAAATTCATGAACTGCAAATTCCTCAAGAATTTTTGTCGCTTGCTTATTTGCTGCATCAAATTCTTCTGGTTTTATTCGTGTAGCGAGCGCATCCCTATATGCAACGAGGTCACTTGACCCATTTCTAGCTGCAATAATTGCCCATGTATATGCATCGGCTAAATTTTTAGGAACGCCAATCCCTAGTCTAGATAAGGTTGAATAGTTAAATGCAGCATCAATATGTCCTACCTTTGCCGCTTTAAGATACAACTCTGCCGCTTTTTTGTAATCTCTATTGGTTCCTTCTCCTGTTTGGTATAGTGTTGCAAGATTATTGGTTGCATCAATATGACCAAGCTGACTTAATGACTCAAAAATGCGAAAAGCTTCGTTATAGTCATTTTTGTCATACGCCGCTACTGCTTCTGAAAAACTATCTGAAAAGGCCAATGAAGGGCAGAATAGTATTAAAAATAAAAAAATCTTTTTCATAAAGAAAATATCGCTAATATGGGGTCGTGATCACTAAATCTAGAAGTCTCATTAGGGTTCGTATTGATATGAAGAATCTGAGATTGGTGCAATAATAACCTACTATTGTACAAGATGTAATCTAATATCATTGGTTTATTATGATATTTATACGTAAAAATCTTGCAAGTTTCTAGAGAATGCGTAGATGAAAAAAATGGGGAGAATAGTGTGAGAGGTTTGCTGTTTGGTGTGTCATTAAAATCTCCCATAATAATCGTGGGTAATTCATTTAGATGTGAGTTGTTTTGATAATATTCTAATATAAGGTTGGCCTGTTGTATGCGTTGAGACTTAATCGATCGCTTACTTTGAGACTTTTTATTCATTGATTTTAAATGGCAATTAATAATATTGATGGCGATTCCATTCAATGAAAAAATAGCATGAATTGGGTAGCGAGAAGCAACAAAATTATCGTTATTTCCTGTAAAAGCAGGATGATTGATTTCAATAGGGCGAATTTCGATGCAAGATAGTGAATCATGATAAAAGAAGCCACAACGAATATTGATGCCTTCTGCGCCTCCAGTTTGATTCGGAAGTGGTGGGATATCAATATAGTGATATGTTGCATCAAATAAAGAGCGTAATTGTTGAATAATATCTTTTGTAGCTTGGGCATCAACTGGGCCATCACTGTGAGAAGTGCCACCGATCTCCTGCACAGCTATAATATGGGGAAACTTAAGATGGTTGCCAATGGATAATACAAAATTCTTAATTCTTTCTGGATCGCTCCATGTTCCCAGATTATTAAGATTGATTGTTGCAACAGATAGCTGTTCGGAAGATTTATGCATAGAAATGAGAACAGGAGTTAAGAAGTTTAGTTACCTCGGTATTATCGTGATATTGATTCATAAGTTGATCAAAAATAGGTGCATACTCATCTCTGTGCTCTTTTTTTCTATATTCAGCATAGTTTTTCCATTGAATTTTCTCTGAGTCTGATAATGTTTCTGGGAAGTTTTTTGCACGATATAACAACAATAAAGGAGATAATCGTGCATCTTCAAATGAAAAAGATGTTCTTTGAAGTGTCGTAGCAGAAGAGGAGGGGATGGTTTCTATAATGTTTTTGTCATTTTTGCTAAAAAAACCATCGTAAAGCATAGATTCTACATCTTGGATTATAGGTCTATTCGGCCTGTCAAAATTAGATTTTTTATTAAAAATAGTGAGCATTTTTGTACGAATACTCTCATAACTAGATGTGATTTTAGAAAGTTGCATAAGCGCAAACTCAGGATCGGTTCCATGCAAGTTTTTAACTTCTTTAAGAGTGTTTAACGGAGCAATGATAGGACATTTATTAAGATGAACCAATTTAATTGGCACGCGCGCTCTATTTTCTTCTAAGTCGGCCGTCGCTGTGTATAGGCGAGATTCAATATCATCAGCTTCATAACAAATAATTTCATCAATTGCACCCATCAAATCAATGCATATGACTGCATTTTTATTCCATGGATGGAAGGCAATAGGTGAAACAATAGACATATTCCCTCTAGATTCACCAAACATCCCTGAGATATGGACAATGGGTTTGAATAGGTTTTCTTCTATAAATGGGATAAGCATGTTTGTGCGACGACGTTGAAAAAAGTAGTCAAATAATTTAGGTTGAACCGTTTTAATCAGTTTTGCCATGCCAATAGTTGCATAGACATCACTTAATGCATCGTGAGCATGTGAATGATCAAGATGATTGGCTTGGGATAAATGCTCTAATTTGAAGCTCTGTTTTCCATCAATAATTGGCCACTGGATGCCTTCAGGGCGTAATGCAAAGGTGGCTCTAACAAGGTCAATTAAATCCCAACGAGAATTTCCATTCATCCAAGTATATGCATAAGGATCATAAAAGTTTCGATAAAAAAGATAGCGAGTCATTTCATCATCGAAACGTATCGAGTTATATCCTAAAACGCATGTATTTGGTTGAGAAAATGCTTGGTGTATTTTTTCTGCAAAATCTCGTTCATGGAGTCCATTCTGGTTACATATCTCAGGTGTGATTTTTGTGATTAAGATTGCTTCAGGAGAGGGAATATAATCATCATATTGTTTGCAGAGAATATTGATGGGAGACTCTATAATATTAAAATCCTCATCCGTACGAATAGCAGCAAACTGAGCGATGCGATCTCGAGAAGGAGAGGTTCCAAATGTTTCGTAATCGTAGAAAAGAAAGCTGTTCATAGCTGGAGCTACTTTTATAGAGAAAAATTCTCACCAAGATAGACTTGGCGAACTTTCTGATTTTGTAACAATTCTTCTGTGCTACCTTCAGCAATTACGCTTCCTGAGCTTAGAATATAAGAGCGTTGGCAGATGGATAGTGTTTCACGAATGTTATGATCAGTAATAAGAATCCCAATATTACGTTTAGACAGATCTAGGATAATACTTTGGATATCTGCAACTGAAAGCGGATCGACACCTGCGAAGGGCTCATCAAGAAGTAGGAATTTTGGGTTAAGTGCAAGGCTTCTTGCAATTTCAACTCGTCGGCGTTCACCACCTGAAAGCGACATACCAAGAGAATTTGCTATATGTGTGATTTTAAAATCTTCTAAAAGCTGATCTGCAAGTTCATTTTGCTGTTTTTTGTTGAGATCTTTTCGAGTCTGACATATCGCAAGGATATTATCTCTGGAGCTCATTTTTCTGAATATAGATGCTTCTTGGGGTAAATAACCGATGCCACGATGTGCGCGTTCATGCATAGGGAGCTTTGTAATATCTTGCTTATCGATAAAAATATGGCCTTCATCGGGTGTAATGAGTCCTACTGTCATGTAAAAACTAGTTGTTTTCCCTGCGCCATTAGGTCCAAGTAATCCAACCACTTCACCACAACTAATATGAAAGGAAGCACCACTTACAACAGTTCTTTTTTTGAAGCGTTTAACGAGCTCTTTTGCAGTTAATATTGTCATAGAATTTATTTATTTTTATTGGGTTGGATTTCAAAAAACACGCGATCAGATTTAGATTTTCCATGTGCTTTAACCTTTTTGGCAATCGTATCATACTCAATTTGGTCAGCAACGACGGTATCTTTTTCTTGTACAAGTTTCGCATCTGTTTTTAAGATTAACCGATTTTGATTAGGATAGTATTCTAACGTTCGGCCTTCACCCAATACCCAAGGTTTATCTTTTTCAGGAAGATATTTTATTTTTATGAGATTCCCTTTTGCTTCAACATATGAGAGTGCATTGTTCTCCATGATGAATTTTGCAATATCTGCGCGTATTTCAAGGCTTCCTTGTGTCATGATGACATTGTTCTTGTATACACCTTCTCCAGTTTGTTGGTCATAATTGACCTCATCTGCTGTAATTTGAATGGGGAGGCTACTATCTTCAGGAAGTGCATGAGAGAGATGAATGCTAGAGAGTAGCGCCAATCCTAGTGATGATAATAACAGTTTAATGGGTTGGTTGAGTTTCATAATAGCTCTTTATGTCTTTGAGTAAGTTAAATTTACCGATGTTTGGAAAGCCAAGTACACCGATTCCTTCAATCGTGTTGTTAGGATAAGTATAGATTTTTGTAAATTGATCATTTGTCACTTTTTCGCCTTTATCATGGACGAATAATTGTGAGGATTTAAGAATTGTAGGATCGCGTGTTTTTGCGTCAAAACTTGTTAAAATGACATTGCCGTCGAGTGTAATCAAGTTTTGATCTTGAGAGATAATCGCTTGGTCACTTTGTACCGTCCAATCAACAATTCCCTTATTTTCGATTTCGTAGTGAGAGAGGATTGGGGATGAGAGTATCGTGCCTTTACTATTATCAAAATGTGACATTGCAGGACCAGAAATATCATAAATAAGGTTTCCATCTTTATCAAATCGATGAAGATCGTACTCTTTGATCGTAAATAGAGGGAAAGGAGACTCTGTTTGCAGAATAGGAGTGTTATCTTTTTGCAAAATAAATGCGGTATACCCTAATATGAGTAGGATAATAATTAAAATCACATTTTGGATCAGAGGTTTAAATTGCATGGATTAACGTTCAAAAATCTTGATGCCTTCAGTTGTAGCTAGAATAAGTTTATCGGCAGGACGTTTTGCAAAAATGCCATTGGTTACAACGCCAGTAATATTATTGATAGCGGTTTCTGTGCTAACAGGATCCGTAATCATAAAATCATAAAGGTCGATAATAATATTACTATTATCAGTTATGGTGTCTTTTCTTGTCTTTGCGGTTCCACCAAGTTTTTCTAATTCTTGAGCAACATAATTTTCTGCCATGGGAATCACTTCGATGGGCAAGGGGAATTTACCCAAAGTGGTAACTAGTTTTGATTCGTCTGCAATACAGATAAACTGAGAAGCATGTGCTGCAACAATTTTTTCTCGGGTCAGGGCAGCACCCCCACCTTTAATCATTTGTAGTTGATGATTAATTTCATCGGCACCATCAATGTATAGTGTCAAATGTTCAAGATCTGTTAGGTTACTGACGGAGAAGCCTAATGCTTCTAATTTTTGGGTTGAGCGTTCCGAGCTTGATGCGATTTTAGCAATTGAATGGCGTACCTTCGGTAAAAAATCGATTAAACAATCTACAGTAGACCCAGTACCGATGCCTAGCATTTCACCCTCTTTAATAAAAGAGAGTGCTTTTTCAGCTGCCTGTTGTTTTAATGTCAATTGTGTCATATCTGTTCCCAATAAAATGTGACGATATTATATGTTTTTTTGATTAAAATAGCATTGTTTTGTGGTTGTTGGTGTGGGTTTATTGTATAGTAGGCACTCTTTTTGAAATTCTAAATGAAGGAATCATGATGATTATTGAGCCAAATAAAGTAGTTTCTGTTTTTTATACATTAACGGATGATGCTGGCAATGTCATTGATAGTAATGAGGGGCAAGAGCCTCTTATGTATATACAAGGGCAAGGGATGATGATTCCTGGTTTTGAAAAAGCATTAGAAGGTGCTAAAGCAGGTCAGGATATTGCTTTTAGTGTCATTCCTGAAGAAGGTTATGGCGTAAGAAATGAAGAAAATATAATTACTATTAGTCGTAGCCAACATTTCCCTGATAATAATGAGTTACAAGTAGGTGGTGTTATTATTGCAGAAGGGAATGGTCAACAGCAGCAACTTACAATTATAAAGATTGAAGGTGATGATGTCGTTCTTGATGCAAACCATTTTCTTGCAGGTAAAACATTAAACTTTGATGTAAAAATTGTAGAAGTTCGCGATGCAACAGAGCAAGAACTTTCTCATGGACATGTTCATGCAGATGGGCATGATCATTAAGCGGTAGGGTGTTTTAAAATGCCAATACAAAGTTTTCAATTAAAAGGAGGATTGTTTACATTAACAGTCCTTTATTTAAATTCAACTGATCTTAAACACTTTGAAAGTGATTTGCTAAATAAAATCACAAACTCAGCGTCTCCAGATTTCTTTAAGCAAATGCCTGTGGTTGTTGATTTATCAAATCTTTCTGTAGATGGTTTTCACCTTGATTTTATTTGGCTTAAAAATATTCTATTACAACATGGGATTATTCCTGTTGGGATTCGGAATGTACCAGATGTAATGAAAGAAAAGGTTAAGAGTGCAGATTGGGCCGTTTTTCCCGCGGTTCAAGAGCGACAAAGCCACAATAAAAACTATGATGAGCCTGAAGAGAAAGTAGAGAAAGGAAAAGAAAAAGAAGAAAAAGTGGCTCAAAGTAGCGATCATAATATGATTGAATGTCATGGACAGTTAATTTCACAACAGGTTCGATCAGGGCAACAGATTGTACAGAGCCAAGGCGATCTTATTATTGTAAATACTGTGAATACAGGAGCAGAAGTGCTTGCAGGTGGGAATATCCATATTTATGGCGCACTCAAAGGGAGAGCTTTGGCGGGTATTCATGGTGATGTGAATGCAAGGATTTTTTGTCAGTCATTAGAGGCAGAGTTGGTCTCAATTGCAGGGAAATATAAAGTAATTGAAGATCTTTCTTGGGAGTGGAGAGGAAAATCTGTTCAAATTTATCTCGAAAATGATGAGTTAAAAATTGAACAATTTATTTAAGAATCTTAAAATGAATAAACAAATTTTATATGTTTAGGGAGAGTTATTGTGACACGTGTAATAGTCATTACTTCAGGTAAAGGTGGCGTCGGTAAAACTACAACAAGTGCAAGTATATCCGCGGGTCTTGCTAAAAAAGGTCATAAAACTGTTGTGATTGACTTTGATGTGGGCTTAAGAAACTTGGACTTGGTAATGGGGTGTGAGCGCCGAGTAGTGTATGATTTTGTTAATGTGGTGAATGGTGAAGCAAACCTTCAGCAAACACTCATCAAAGATAAACGATTAGACAATTTATATATTTTGCCAGCATCTCAAACTAGAGATAAAGATGCGCTTTCAATGGAAGGTGTAGCTAAAGTAATAGATGGTCTTAAAGAGATGGGATTTAAATACATTGTGTGTGATTCACCTGCAGGAATTGAAAAAGGTGCACAGCTTGCAATGTACTTCGCGGATGATGCTATTATTACAACAAATCCTGAGGTGTCATCAGTACGAGATTCAGATCGTATTTTAGGTATTCTTTCAAGCAAAACTGCAAAAGCAGAGAGAGGAGAAGAAGTTAAGCAACACTTGATTCTTAATCGCTATAACCCTATTAGAGCAGAATCAGGTGAAATGCTGACTGTGAATGATGTTTTAGAAATTTTAGGTATTCCTTTATTGGGTGTGGTTCCTGAATCAGATACTGTATTGCAGTGCTCTAACGCAGGTTCTCCTGTGATTTTAGATGAGGAATCGGACGCAGGACAGGCTTATGATGATATCGTTGCACGCTTTCTTGGAGAAGATCGAGCGCATCGCTTTATTGAAGCTGAAAAGAAAGGCTTCTTGAAAAGAATTTTTGGAGGTTAATGTATGCTAAGTCGTTTATTTAAAAAGAGAAAAAAAGTAACTAGCGCATCCATTGCCAAAGAACGTTTACAGATCATAGTTGCGCATGAACGCAATAAAAATATGGATGGGCAACCTGATTTTCTATTAGCATTGCAACAAGATATTTTGGAAGTTGTACGCAAATATATCTCAATTAATAGTGATCAAATCAAAGTTGCGATGGATAAAGAAGATGGTTGCGATGTTCTTGAGCTGAATATTGTACTTCTTGATCAAGATGAGAGTGGCAAGCCTGTTGCACAAAATGTAGAAAGTGAAGATTTATCACCATCGGATGAGCAAAAGCAAGAAGCGTAATATATGCGAATTGATAAATGGTTATGGGCGGCGCGTTTTTATAAAACGCGCCGTTTAGCTGTTGAAGCGATTGGAAAAGGTCAGATATTGGTTGCGGGTGGTAAAGTTAAACCCTCTAGAAGTGTTGCCATTAATGATGAAATTTCGATTAAAAAAGGGGATGAGCTTTTTGAAATTACAGTACTTCTTCTCATTGAACAGAGAGGCCCCGCATCAGTAGCAGTGACAATGTATAGTGAGAGTGAAGAAAGTCAGGAGAGACGAGCTCAACTTCGCGAGCAAAAGAAACTTGAGTATTCCCCCAAGCCAATGAAATCTCCTGATAAAAAAGACCGATCACTTTTAAGACAGTTACGCAAAGGTTATTAAATCATAGAGGATAATCATGAGAATAGAGACTGATCTGTTGGGAAGTAAAGAGGTCGATGATGATTGCTATTATGGTATTCACACACAGCGTGCGATAGAGAACTTCAGAGTATCAAAGCAAACGATTAATGATATGCCTGAAGTGATTCACGGCATGGTTCATGTTAAACGAGCAGTTGCACTTACGAATAAGGCACTTAAAGTAATTGATCCTAAAATAGCGGATGCAATTGTGAGTGCATGTAATCTGATTTTATCAGAAGGAAAGTGTTTAGATCAGTTTCCTGTGGATGTATTTCAGGGAGGTGCTGGAACATCTATTAATATGAATACAAATGAAGTCATTGCAAATCTTGCTCTAGAAATTCTAGGTTATGAGAAAGGTCGATACGATATTATCAGCCCATGTAATGATGTTGATATGTCTCAATCTACAAATGATGTATATCCAACAGGCTTGCGTTTGGCTTTTTATAGTAAGATGCAAAATTTGGTGACAGCCTTAGAATATCTGAAAGAAGGAATTCTAGAGAAAGCAGAAGCGTTTGATGGCATTCTAAAAATGGGAAGAACGCAGTTACAAGATGCTGTTCCTATGAGTGTTGGACAAGAATTTAGAGCTTTTGCCTCTATGTTGGAAAGTGAAATTGCCGCTCTTCATATGACGACCGATAAGTTACTTACGTTTAGCATTGGTGCAACTGCAATAGGCTCGGGTGTGAATACTCCTGATGAATATGAGAAATGTGTTATTAAATATTTATCTGATGCATTAGATGCTACATGTTATCTTGCACCTGATTTATTTGCCGCGACTTATGATTGTGCTGATTTTGTGACATTGCACTCAGGATTAAAGCGTGCCGCAATTCGTATTGGTAAGATCTGTAATGATCTTAGGCTGCTTTCTTCAGGACCACGTACAGGGCTAAAAGAGCTTAATTTGCCTGAGTTACAAGCAGGAAGTTCTAATATGCCTGCTAAAATTAATCCTGTCATCCCAGAATTGGTTAATCAAGTATGTTTTAAAGTAATCGGTAATGATATGACGATAACAATGGCGGCAGATGCAGGACAATTGCAGCTTAATGTCATGGAACCTGTTATCGTTCAATCTATGTATGAATCCATTTCATTGTTGAGAAATGCTTGTTTTAAACTTAGGGATCGTTGTATTGATGGAATTACAGTGAATGTTGAGAGATGCCATGATTTTGTTTACAACTCAATCGGTATCGTTACGTATCTTAAGCCATATATCGGGCATGACGCATGTGATCGCATTGGCAAAATTTGTGCAGAAACAGGAAAGAATGTTAAAGAAGTAGTTTTAGAAGAAAATCTATTATCGCCGGCTGAAGTAGATCAGATTTTCTCTGAAGCAAATTTACTGTGCCCTCATAGTGTAGAAGCAAAATTCTAAAGATGAAACGAGAGAATGTTCCTATAGAATATCACTCTATGCAAGATGATATTGCGCGTTTTTTGAATAAATTTTCATTCCGATATCGAGAAGCGAGTATTGCTGTTAAACGGATTGCGTTGTTTCAATTTTTGGATTACTTGATAGATCATAAAATTATGAGTTGGTCATCGTGTGATCAAGATGTTATTAGTCAATATATCATTGCGCGAAATAAAGGTGGGCAAGGGAAATCTGGCATCTCTCTTACAAGTATTAAGACTCATTTAGCTTCTTTACGAGTCTTTTTTGATGATCTTGTAGAGAATAATAAAATAAAAGTTAATACGGCACGATTGGTAAAATCTCCTAAAAGTAGAAATCGTTTGCCGAAAGTGCTTTCAGTCGATGTTATGAGTGAAATGTTAAATCAGAAGCCAGAAAGTGAATTAGAGATACGAGATCTCGCAATTTGTGAACTTTTTTATTCAACGGGTGCTCGGCTATCAGAGTTAACACAGTTAGATCTTTCTCACGTGAATTTAGCAAATGCTGAACTTCGTATTGAGAATGGTAAAGGTGGAAAAAGTCGTATTTTGCCGATTGGTTCTCAGGCAAAAGATGCATTAGTGAAGTGGCTAGAAGTGAGAAGTAAGTTTGCAAAAGACAATGCATTATTTGTGAGTCAAAGAGGTGCCCGTCTTACATCACGACAAATTAGTAATCGGGTAAAGCATGTTGCTCAAAAAATGGGGAAGGGGATTCATGTTCATCCACATATGTTCAGACACTCTATGGCATCGCATGTATTGGAGTCAAGCCAAGACATTCGTAGTGTTCAAGAGTTACTCGGTCATTCAGATATTTCAACGACACAAGTATATACACACCTTAATTTTGGGCATCTGTCAGAAGTATTCGATAAATCACACCCTAGAGCTAAAAAGAAATCATAAAAAAGTAGGACAGTAAAAATTAAGATTTAAATATTCATTTTAGTAGTAGGATTAGGGAGAAGATATCTATGAAGAATATTATATTAAATAATATTGAAAGTTTTCTTGAAGATGAACAAAAACAAGGTGGAGAAATCGCAAGATATCAATCTTGGAATATTGTTTATGAAGATTTTGACCCCAAAAAAGGGATTCTAAAAGAGTTTGGATCTTACTCAGATAAATGCATTGATGCATTGTCTAGAAGTTTAACGATATATTTGGCAAGCTGGGGAATGATGAGAGGATCCTCTAAATTATTGACTCACTACAATTATAGAATTCATAAGGGAGCAGTTTCGATAATCATTGAATCATTAGAGGCTCTTAGGGAATATCCTAAAACTCAATATGAAGTCGATGTTTATATAGATAAAGTTTTGCGTTGTTATCAGGCATTAGAAGAATATTATGCCGATAAAAAGAACTATGGTGAGACAAAAGAACTTGTAACGGTTTCACCAACGCCAACACTTATAACTAAAATTATGCTCGGTACATCAGGTTCGACTCCTGCTTATGATGAATATTTCAAAGCATTTGTTAAAGATACTAAGCTAAAAAATATATATCACAAAGAGAAAATTAGGGTTGAAAGCCTCCAAGCACTACTAAATCAACTGTGGAAATTATACTTTGACCCTGAGAATGATTTATCAAAATATGAAAAGAAATATGGCTACCCTCCGATGAAGCTCATTGATATGGCAGGTTTTAATTATGGACTAACAAATAAACCTAAAGCATAAAAGACAATTACTTAAATGAAAAACCACACGAATGTGTGGTTTTAAAGTTTTTGGATTAAGGTATCCTTAAAGTGTTTCGCCACCAGGTTTGCGGTTACATGCGCAAAGCTCAGCAGTTTGTAATGCGTCTAAAATACGAAGCACTTCTTCAGGATTACGTCCTACATTTAAATTATTTACAGATACATGTTGGATTACATTGT
>CAZBKP010000020.1:6536-14537 GCA_964492525.1 uncultured Cardiobacteriales bacterium | reverse complement strand
AATTGTTTTAATTAAAGTGCTTTTACCACTCCCATTCAGTCCAAGGATGGCAATAATTTCCCCTTTATCTATGGATAATGTCAAATTAGAGAGAATGGGATGATTTGGATCGTAACCACAAGAGAGGTTATGGAGAGAGAGTGCGTAATTCATTAAAATCTCTTATGTTTCATTTGGCGATATAACAGCATCAAAAAGCAGGGAGCTCCAACGAGTGCAGTAATGATACTAATAGGAACTTCTGAGCTACTGATTAACCTTGCAATATCATCAACGATAACCATATATATCCCTCCAATAACAAGAGAAAATGGGAGGAGTCTTTGATGATTTGCCCCTACTAGAATTCTAGCGAAATACGGAATAATAAGTCCAACCCAACCGATGCTCCCACTCACAGAGACTTGAAGAGAAACGATAATGGCACATAAAACTAGGATGCTTGATCTTATCCATTTAACGTTTACTCCAAGCGCACGCGCCTCCTCTTCTGATAGAGAAAGGATATTAATACGCCAACTCAAGCGAATTAGAATGATGCTAACGATGAGAGCGGGGATGATAAAAATAAGTACTTTGTTCCAATTTGCGGTCGCAAAACTCCCCATTAACCAAAAGACAATATTAGGGAGCTTTTCTTCTGTATCAGCAAGATATTGAAGTAGGCTAACCAATGCACTAAAAAAACCATTGAGCAAAACGCCAATTAAAACAAGAATAAGCAGTTTTTGCTGTTTAAAAAGAGATGATAAAAAAAGAATGATTGCGAGCGCAAGCACTCCAAAGCCAAAAGAGGAGAGAATTAAACCTTTTATCCCTAATCCTAATAGAATTGCTAAAGTTCCCCCAAATGCAGCACCTGAAGTGACGCCAATGACATGCGGATCCACAAGAGGATTATAAAAAACACCTTGTAATACAGCTCCTGATAATCCTAATATTGCACCCGCTGTAAAGGCGAGTAAAATTCTAGGGAGGCGAATATTTAGGACCACTTGCCGGTCAATCTCAGTCACCGTCTCATCGGAAAGATGAAAAACTATATTCATAATTTTATGAAAGGATAATGGATAATTACCGACCATGACAGAGGTCGTCATTACGATCATTGCGATCAAAATAAAACCGTAGAATACGTAAGATGAACGTATTCTACACATAACACTTTGTTTCATTACTGAGGAAGATAAGGCATGCGATAGAACTTCTCGTAATAGGCATTCTCTTCTTTATTCATATCGATATCTTCAAAAAGTGCTGGATAGAGTTTTTTTGCCATCCATAACTCACCAATTGCGATCGCTTCTGGCATAGGATAGCCCCACGCTTTTGCATATTCAGGCATCAAAAATACTTGGTGATTTTTCACAGCATCAATCGGTTGCCATTTAGGATCTTTCAATATTTCATCAACAACAGATGGATAGCGTTCTTGGACGAAAATCACTTTAGGATTCCAATTGAGCACGTGTTCCATTGAAACTTGTTTATACCCCTCAATTGTTGATGCAGCAACATTTCTAGCGCCTGCATGATCCATCATTAATCCTGTATATTTTCCTGAACCATACGTGGTTAAATCAGGATTTGCCATATAAACAGCAATTTTATCTTCAGGTTTTATTGATTTTAATCGGTCAGAAACTAATGCGCGTTTGCTAAAAGCATAATTGATCAGTTCTTCCGCTTCTGATTGCTTATTCATGACGTTACCAATAAGGCGAATCCCCTCTTTTAAGCCTTCATTATAGGAATACTCTTCATCTACCATTTTGGGATTGATTTTATTGGCTTCTGATTCAGCATCTTTTCTTAGAGAGATTGCTACAACTGGGATTTTAAGTGCTTCCATCTGCTTAATAATATCTTCTGGCATGTAATTTGTCACAAAGACGACTTGAGGATTTAAAGCCATAAGACTTTCAATATTGACCGTCGTTAAGTCACCTGGCATCGCAAGGGATTTTAAATTAGGCGCTAAGCGGTTGTAGTTTTTACCGAGTTGTTTTTCCCAAGAGGATAAAATTCCAACTATTTTATCTGCAACACCGAGCTGAACCATTAAGTTGAGTGTTTGGTGCTGTAAAACGACCGCGCGTTCAATACTATCAGGAACAGTGACTTTCCGATTAAGTTGATCAATAACTTCTTTAGAAAATGCGGTGGAAAATAGGGTCAGGATTAAAAGCGAAATGATGTGGAGATACGGACGAAATAACTTCATGATGCACCTTTAAGGTCAGGGAAAATTTCGTTGTATATTAAATTACATTTCGAATTTTGTCATTAGCTAAGTAATTTTTATCATTACAACTCAACATATTAACACTATGAAATTTAATAATAAAGTTATATGTCGAAAATGTTAAATAAAAATTATTCTCATCTTTGGTTTGGCGATTTAATTTGATAAAACCTCATATAAGTATATTAATGGTAGTAGATATCTAATTGATATTGATGGAGGATAAAATGGATAATATCGAAATACCAAGAATTGATGAAATTTTCTCATTTACAGAGTCAAGAGGAGATAAATGGCGACATCTTTTAACCATCTCAAAAAAATGGGCTGAAGGCCAATCAGATGTTTCTGAGGTGGAGTGTAAATATACGCAAATCAAAACCGCAGAAATATTGCATGCTTACCCGGGTAAGCATTTAATAAAAATATTAGATAACTATCTAATGCATGGACAAAAAGAGACATTCGCTTCATTAGTTGGAAAAATCTCTTTTTCTATTATTTCGGGACAATACAAGCATGACTCAAGAGAGTGGCTAGGTTTAGATTTAGATAATTTTGAAAATGAGTCAAATGATTTTACGAATTCAAATGGTAGTATCAAACCCTACTTTGAACTTCTTGTTGTCACCACAGATTCTCAAAGTGTAGATCGGTATATTAATTTACTAAAACAACAACGAAGGAAAGAGGATTATTTTATCTATGAAGTCGTTGTCGTTAACTCTTTTCAGGATGCACTTTGTGCGATTGCAGCAAATGGAAATATTGCATCGGTTGTTATGTTTGAAGGATTTGAATATAAGAGCCAGCACAATATTCCTATTTTAGAGCACCTATTAAACCGTTTAAAATCAGAAAATTTAAATTTTTCTGAAAATTTGTCTATGCGACTTGCTCAAGCGATTAAAGGTTTTAGACCAGAAATTGATATTTATCTTCTTTCTGATCAAAGACCTGAGGATCTTGCAACAGACCCTAATGCAAAACTTGTAAATCGCATTCTCTATGCAGTAGAAGAACCCGTAGAGATTCATTTATCAATTTTAGAAGGGATTAGAAATCGTTATACAACGCCATTCTTTGATAATCTAAAACGATATGCAAAACGACCCATTAGTACTTTTCATGCGCTCCCTATAGCGAGAGGGAAATCTATTTTTAAGTCTGATTGGATTCGTGATATGGGTGAGTTCTACGGACTTAATCTGTTTCTAGCAGAATCATCCGCTACAACAGGAGGATTAGATAGTTTATTGGAGCCTAAAGGGAACATCAAAGAGGCTCAAGACAAAGCTGCAAAAGCATTTGGTGCAGATCACTGTTTCTTCGTTACGAATGGAACAAGTACCTCTAATAAAATGGTTCTTATGGCAGTGGCATCACCCGGTGAGATTGTTATATTAGATCGTAATTGCCATAAATCGCACCATTATGGAATGATTTTAGGAGGGTTAAAACCCTATTATGTGGAAGCATTCCCGATGAAAGAGTACTCTATGTATGGTGCGGTACCTTTAATAGAGATTAAAAAAGCATTACTCAAACTTCGCCGAGAAGGAAAGCTTGATAAGGTGAGGGCGATTGATTTAACCAATTGTACCTTCGATGGACATGTTTATAATACAAGACGGATTATGAAAGAGTGTTTAGCCATCAAACCTGATCTTGTATTTATATGGGATGAAGCGTGGTTTGGTTTCGCACGATGGTCCCCTTTCTTAAGAATGAGAACAGCAATGGGCGCGGCTGCTGAGATACAATCGTGGATGAATGATCCAAAATCAACGCAAGAATATGAAGAGTGTCAGCGCTTATTAGGAGATAATCCCAGCGATGAGGATATTTTAAATGCGAGACTCGTTCCTGATCCAAGTAAGATCAAACTTCGTGTTTATCAGACAAACTCAACGCATAAATCAATGTCTGCTTTGAGGCAGGGATCAATGGTTCTTGTAAAAGATGTTTATTTCCATGCCATAGAGCCACAATTCCATGAGGCAATTTTTACTCATGCAACAACAAGTCCTAATCAGCAGCTTATTGCTTCTTTGGATGTTGCACGTCGACAGATGGACTTGGAAGGGTATAAGTTAGTGAATAATGCGATTCAGATCGCATTGGATATTAGGAAAGAAGTGAATTCTCATCCGTTGATTTCTAAGTATTTTAAGATACTAGGGGCAGATGAGATGATCCCAACAGAATATAGACGATCAGGATTTACTGACTTTTTAGCACCTAATATCAGTTTAAATGAATGTTATTCAAGTATTAGAGATGATGAGTTTTTTTTAGATCCCACACGAATCACGCTTGTTTGTGGAACAGCAGGGTTTGATGGCACAACATTTAAAAATGTCTTGGCGGATAAGTTTAATATTCAATTAAATAAAACCTCAAGAAACTCAGTCCTATTACAGTCTAATATTAATAATACTCGAAGTGATGTATCTCATTTACTGAGAGTCCTTCTTGATATTTCAACAAGCATTGATGAACAACTTAAAAATAGTGGGGATAACAGCCATAAAGAGTTTCTTTCTACGGTTAAAAACCTAATGTTTGATGTTCCTGATCTTCCTAACTTTAGCCAATTTCATAAAGATTATCGGAGTGACGTTAATAATGAAGTTGCAACAGAGGGTGATATTCGAACAGCTTTCTTTAAGAGTTGGAATCCTGAGAATTGTGAGTATGTTGGGTTATTTAGTGAGGAGTGTGATCGTAGATTAAAAGAGGGTCCTCCTATGGTATCTGCCAAACTTGTGATTCCTTATCCACCAGGATTTCCAATTTTAGTTCCAGGTCAAATCATAGAAAAGGATGTCATTGATTTTATGAGGAAGCTTGACGTTAAAGAAATACATGGATATCAGGCTGTAGATGGATTGCAACTGATCAAGATTGATTAGATTAAAACTCAAAATTAGGGAAGCATATCTTCCCTAATACTCTATTTAGAGGTAATAACTATGGTGCTTTTTAATTGGGTTGGTCAGACATTGCGGTCCTATCCCGAACTTGCAATATTTTTGACATTAAGCTTAGGATTTCTCTTTGGGAAAGTAGGTTTTAAAAGTTTTAGATTAGGTGCCGTGACAGGAACACTCCTAACTGGGATTGTGATAGGGCAATTAGGAATTGATATTTCACCGCAGATTAAATCTATTTTCTTTACAATGTTTCTATTCTCCGTTGGTTTTGGCGTGGGGCCTCAGTTTGTAAAAGGGCTCGCTAATGATGGTCTATCTCAAGCTATTTTTGCGGTTGTAATCTGCGTTTTAATTCTTGCGACGATCGCAATAATTTCTTTGGTAATGGGATATGGGCCAGGAATCACTGCAGGGTTACTTGCAGGAAGTCAGACAATTTCTGCATCTATCGGATTAGCAACGGAAGCGATTAATAAATTACCCATCGGGGAAGTGGCAATCAAGAAAGAACTTTCTGCAATTCCTGTTGCTTACGCTGTAACTTATCTGTTTGGTACGATTGGAACAGGTTGGATTATTGCATTTATAGGTCCTAAATTACTAGGAATTGACTTAGAGAAGGAGTGCAAAAGATATGAGGAAGAGATGTCGGACGGTTCTCCTGATGATGGTATTCAAACAATATGGCTTCCTTATGTAATACGTGCGTATAAATTAACAAAAGAAAACCTTGTAGCGGGAAAAACCGTTTCAGAAGCTGAAGGAATGGTCAAAGAGAGAGTCTTTTTGGAAAGGTTAAAAAGAGATGGGAAAATCATTCCTTTTGATAAAGATACCGTTTTGAAAGTTGGGGATATTATTGCAATCTCAGGAAAGCAGAAAATTCTTGTGGAATGGGGGAATCATGCAAATGAGATCGCAGATGAGGACCTTTTGAGTATTCCTGTTGAGTCTGTCGATGTTATTATCACCAACCGAAAAATGTGTAATAAATCTCTAATTGAATTAGCAAATAAGCCCTATACAAGAGGCGTTTATGTGAATAGTATTAGAAGAGGCGCGTTTGGTGTGCATATCCCTTTACTTGCTCAGACTAAACTAGAGTATGGGGATATCGTTAATATCTCTGGCAGTAAAATTCATATTGAGGCAATCATCAAAGAGATTGGTTATGCGGATAAACCAACCACCTCAACAGATATGGTTTTTGTAGGTTTAGGGATTTTTATAGGGGGGCTGTTGGGCGCTGTAGTACTCCCTATAGGTGGCGTTCCTATTACGTTATCAACCTCAGGAGGCGTTTTAATTTTAGGAATACTATGTGGATGGTTGAGGAGTTTTATCCCTATTTTTGGAAATGTTCCAAGTTCAACGTTATGGTTTATGAACTCTGTAGGGTTAAATATCTTTATTGCCGTTGTAGGGATTACCGCAGGGCCCACATTTATTTCAGGCTTAAAAGAAGTGGGTGCAGAAATCTTTGTATTTGGACTTCTCGCAACAAGTATTCCAATGTTAATTGCACCATATATCGGAAAATATATTTTTAAATTTGACCCTGCTATTAATTTAGGATGTTGTGGTGGTGCGAGAACAAGTACAGCTTCTGTTGCAATGGTTGCAGATAGAGCGAAAAGTAATGTCCCTATGCTTGGATACACGGTTCCTTATGCTGTCTCAAATACATTGTTGACACTATGGGGGTTAATTATTATTTCATTAATCAGCTGATATTCTCTCAATCATAGGTAGGTATATTTTTATACCTACCTTTTTTTATTGTTACTAAGGTTGAACTCCCCATTTCTTAGCAATTTCGTTTTTATCTAGTGCTTTAAGCCATTGGTTGATAGAGTCAACTAACTTGCCATCATCTTTATTAGTCATGTAAGCCTTATAGCTTTCAGTATTTTTGAAAGGTGTAGTTGTTGCCATACAGAGAACATTAGGCTCTTTATACTGATAGTAGTTCCCTTCGATAAGGTCAGTTACCATCACATCTGCTGTTTGATCTCTGAGCGCTTGAAGGTTTTCAAAGTTATCTTTAACACGGATTACTTCAGCTTTATCCATATACTCATTTACAAAACTTTCATTTGTTCCCCCAGGATTAACAACGAGCTTAACTTTAGGAGTATTGATCTTATCAAATTCATTGATCTCTGCTGAAATAGAACAACGTGCTAAAGCAATTTTGCCATTAGGAAGGATGGGATCAGATAGGTTAAATTCAGCTGCGCGTTTATCTGTATAAGTGATTCCACCTATAGCGACATCAAACTGATCTGCTTTAAGATCACTACTTACGGTTGGCCAAGAAGTTTCAACAAATTCGATTGTCCATTGGTGTTGTTTCGCAAAGTCTCTAATTAAGTCAATATCAAATCCGACAAGTTGATTGGAGTCTTTATCTTTAAACGCAAGTGGAGCATAGTCACCAGGTACGCCAACTTTCAATAATTTTGTTTTTTCAATTTCTTCCAAAGGACGAGCATTAACTGTTGTTAAACAAGATGTGATAATTACGATTGCAAGAGGTAACAATTTAAATGATTGCATGATATCTCCTTTTTAGAGTTGATTTGGATCTTTAATATTATTCTGTAAACACATGGCTGTAACTGCATTTTGTAATAGGCAAGCAATTGTCATAGGACCAACCCCACCTGGAACAGGCGTGATATATTTTACTTTCTCTTTTACATCTTCAAAGTCAACATCCCCTACAAGACGAGTTTTCTCTTCCTCTTGAATGCGATTAATTCCTACATCAATAATAGTAGCGCCTTCTTTAACCCATGATGATTTCACAAGAAGCGG
>CAZBKP010000020.1:0-6436 GCA_964492525.1 uncultured Cardiobacteriales bacterium | reverse complement strand
TGCTCACAAATGTGTTTGGGAAGGGGAAGTTGGACAAGGATGCCGTGAATATTGGGATCATGATTTAATGTATCAATTAGCTTTAACAACTCTTGTTCTGTGGTTGTTGCTTCTTTTCGATAAGTGACGGAATGCATACCACATTCAATTGCAAATTTCTCTTTGTTTCTCACATAAACTTGGCTTGCAGGATCTTCGCCAACAAGTACAACCGCTAGTCCAGGAATAATATTATGTGATTTTTTAATCGTTTCAATTTGTTGTGTTAATTTTTGGCGGAGTGTTTGTGCAAACTCCTTTCCATCAATAATCATGCCTATAGTTTCCTTTTAATTGAATAAGTAATATGTAATTCTCTGTGTTTAATAACAAGCGCATAGTGACTTGAAAGCGACTCGGCAAGTTTTTCAACAAGATATACAGAACGATGTTGTCCTCCCGTACAGCCTATTGCAATGGTAAGGTAGGCTCTTGTTCCTTGTTCGAACTTTTGGTTCCAATGAGTAAAAAAATGAATAAGATCATCTAAATAACGTTGTACATCTTCGGCATGATCTAAATAGTCGATAACATCTTTATCTCGACCTGTTTGTTCTCTTAATCTAGTTTCCCAGTGAGGGTTTGTCAAGCACCGTGCATCGAATACGAAGTCTGAATGAAGCGGAAGCCCATGTTTAAAGCCAAAAGATTCGATTTGAATAGAGAGTTGTTGTGATTCATTGTTCAGCACGCGATTCTTTATAATTTCGCGTAAATCATGAACGCTAAGATAAGATGTATCAATTAGAAGTTCATTTTGAGCTCGGATAGGTTCAAGAAGTTCTCGTTCATAATGAATGCACTCAATGAGCGATAAATTTTTCTTAAAAAGTGGATGACGTCTTCTTGTATCACGGTAGCGTTGAAGTAAGATTTCATCAGTTGAATCTAAAAAAACAAAATCAGTTTTAAAAGGGAAGTTAAGGATGGTTTTAAAGATGGATTGCGCTTCTTGAATATCTTCAGGAAATCCTCTCGCATCCAACACTATTGCAAGTTTTTTTTTTGGATTTTGCTCTACAAACCGCTCAATAAATGAGATGACAAAGCTAAGAGGGAGGTTATCCACACAAAAAAAGCCTTCATCTTCTAACGTCTGAAGTGCATTTGATTTCCCAGAACCTGATAGACCACTTAAGATAACAAGATGCATATTTTAATATATCTGATATTGAGGGAATTTTATTGTAGCGAGTTTTGATTACTATTACTAAACTCTTTTTAATAAGTTATAAGTCTAGGCTGATTTGTTTATCTTTTAAACTATCTGCCTTTTTGGTTGTTTTCTTACGAGTTGTTTTTTTGGGAGCAGTTTTAGTTTTAGCAGGTGTTTTTGTAGATTCGGCTCCTGTTTTTTCTTTTTTTGATGTTGATGGCTTTCTGCCTCTCTTTTTAGGGGCTTCTGTTGAAGCCGTTTTGGTTTTTTGTTTTGGCTTTTTAGCATCTTGTTTTTCTTGTGTTTTGGGTTTTTCTTTTGATTCCATTACTGTTTCTATCATAGGGGGAACAATGATCTCCTTTTTTCGAGCAACAGCGTTTGTATTAGGTCTAGTTCTAACATAACGTTTCTGAATCTGCATTAATTTTAATTGGCTTAATCCTGCAGATAGAATAAAAAATAGACAAAAGCTTCCGCCAATAAGTAAACGATAGCTTTCAAAATGGTCTCGTACGTGAATATTAGGAAATGGAATATTGGGCAGAATCCAGAATGCTATTGGCCATGCTAAAACTGCGAGTGCTAGATGGAACTTCCATGGTAGCCAAAGCCATACGCCAGTAATTCCATCATAATGATAATATCGCTTTGGCTGATCAGATTGTTTGAGTGCAGTATTCAGTGAAGACAAGTGTTTCATAATATCGTTTTATTCTCTTATGATTTTCGGCATGATACCGATTGGTTCACAGAAATTTTGGTATTTTTTATGCAGTCCAATATGTTCTATCCAGATAATGTCATTTGTATTTTGATCAATTAAAAATACCATATTCTCTCTTTCCCAAGGAAGAATATGTCGTTCTTGTAAAATTTTTTTGATGGTTTGAGGTTTATCTCTATAAATCGGATGAAATTTTTCTCCATTAATTCGATCAATCAATTTTAATGAGAATTGCTGCCAGAATGACTCCGGCGGCATATTGTTTGAAGTATCCCAATGAAGAGAAGTCGTTTTAGGGGTTTCTTTTGGAAGACGATACACTTTATTATCAAAATATCGGAAGCTATTTTCTGTGATCGTGAAGAGTGTTTTAGAGGTTGGCTCTTGTTCAAAAAAGAGAGTGAAAAATTCATCAAATTGCCGCTTCTCAAGTTGTAGTTGATATTGGTTTAGCCAATATCTCAATACATTCTTTTGACGGAGAACAGATAATTTAAGTAAATTCTCTCGATGAATTGTATTATTATCAAGAATATCAATAGAATCTTCTTGTGCAATTTCATTTTGCAGGTTGAATGCTTCTTGTAAAAGTAAAGATGAGCGAAAAATTGTTTGCTCATAATATGGGAAAAAACGTTCAACTTCAGGAAGAATGGAGTTTCGAATTTGATTCCTTGCGACATCATTTTCATGGTTGCTATAATCTTCCATCCATGGAATATTAAGCATTTCTCCTGTCTCATAAAGTGTTTTTTTAGAAATTTCTAAAAATGGACGGAGGATATTGATTGAATAGTTTCCAAAGTTTACGATTGCAGAAGGGCGAATTCCACCTAATCCTTGTAAGCCAGAACCTCTAATAAGCCTAAATAATAGCGTTTCGACTTGATCAGAACGGTGGTGAGCAACAAGTAAAACACTATTATTTATCATTGTCTCAGCAAATTTGATGTAACGAGCTTCTCTTCCAGATGCCTCTGCACCTTTATCCGAAATATCAATATCTACTTCATGATAGATAAATGGAATTTGATAATATTCAGCACGTTGCTTTGCAAAATCAGCCCATATAAATGAATATTCTCCATGCCACTTATGATTGACATGAATCGCAGTTATAGGTGGTAGCCTGTCTTTATAAGTTGCGAGCCAATGCAAAAGCATATTTGAGTCTATTCCCGCACTAAGTGCTATGTATATGTGTGAGAATGTATTTAATTGAGAGGAATATTGGTCAAACAAAGCTTGATACCAATCCGGTATAGGCTTTATCAAAGTGTAGCTCCAATATTGAGATGAAAGCGAATCGTGTCTCCATATTTTCGGTTAAAACCATGTGCAACATCGAACTTTATAGCACCGATTGGTGAGTACCAGCGAATACCAACACCTGCTCCCACTTTCCATTTAGGGCGACCGCCATTATAAGCATCACCCGCATCGACAAATGTAACCCCAGACCAATCTTTAGTGATTTTTCGTTCCCACTCCACGCTTGCAACGGTTAAACGTTTACCACCATAAATCTCATTTTTCTTGTTTCCCATCGGGCCAATGCCATTATAGCGATATCCTCTTACAGAGTTATCGCCTCCAGTTTGGAATAAAAGGGCAGGTGAAAGTCGGTATAAATCCTTATGAGATACAAAGGTATATCCTAATTGACCACGGAGGATGAGTCGATCATTTTTAGAAATCGGTTGAAAGTAAGTACCTTCAAAGCGAACTTGGATAAAGTTAATATCGGAGATTAATTGTTTTGCAGATCCTCGCACCATGATAGAGCCTTTAAAGGCAGGCTGAGTAAACCAAACATTTTGTGATGATTGCCAAGTATATTTAAAAGAGGGAACTAATAAATTTGTTTTTGTTTTTTCTCTATTTGGTGGTGTAAATCGATCTTGGCGATAGTCTAAGGCAAATACTTTCTCAAAGTTTCCTTTCTTAAAATTACTTGAACCTCCAACAATAAAAGTTGTGTAGTCTTTATATTTTGTATTCTCAAAGTCATATTTCAGATAGAGATCAAAGAAAGTGGATGCGGGGTATTTTCCTGGAATTCTATAGTTAATAATGCCTTTACGCTGCTTTTGTGCAAGTAAAAGTTCTACATTAAATTTATGTCCTCTTCTATTGATATATCTCCACGTTGCATTGCCTGAGAGTCTTGCGCCAATATCGGTGCTATATCCGATTCCTGCGGAAAATACGCGTCTTTTTTTAGGTTTTACAACAATATCCAAAGGGACGGTTTTATTCTCTTTATCAATTGTTGGTGTGATTGTAACTTCTTCAAAATAGTCTGAAGCATCAAGATCGCTCTGTAGTTCAGCTAATTTTTGATCTGAGAATTCACTTTGTCGGTCGACTAAAAGATAACGCCTAAGGAATTTATCACTAAAATAATTGGGCTGAAATTTAATATCTCCAAAATAGTAACGAGGTCCTGTATCAAAAGATAAAAAAACTTGAGAAGTATAATCATCTAAATTGATAATAATTTCATGTTCAGGGAAGTAACTATCAAAGTATCCTCTTGCAAGTGCAGCTTCAGAGAGTTGGTTTTTTGTTTTTTCATAATCTGGATCATTGATTGGGTTATCTAAACGTAATTTACTTTCTTTGATGATATATTTAAAAATTCGCTTTCTTCTACCTTCACCATCAATCTTAAATACAAGTTCGTCAATTTTAACGGGCTCATCGGGCTTGATATTATATGTTACAACCCAAGTATCGTTGGATTTTGTGATATTAGAAGTACTTGTTGCGCGATAAAAACCGTAGGGTTCTAATGCAGATTGAATTTCATCTGCTGCTTGATCATTTAACCATTCTAATCGCAATGCAGGAGGAGCTTCTCTTCCTTCGAAAGCATAAATACTGAGTGTGTTTTGGACATTCTTAAGAGCCTTTGGGTAGCTTTCCAATCCATTAATTTTGATTGAAAGCTTGTCTGCATACGCACATGGTATGCAAAACAGGCATAACAAGATGTATTTTTTATTTTTCAATAACATATATTTTTGGTGCACACATTCAATTATTAGAATTT
The DNA here is from genome assembly GCA_964492525.1 of uncultured Cardiobacteriales bacterium. Classification (GTDB taxonomy): domain Bacteria; phylum Pseudomonadota; class Gammaproteobacteria; order Cardiobacteriales; family Wohlfahrtiimonadaceae; genus Wohlfahrtiimonas. The sequence continues at coordinate 1,459 of CAZBKP010000020.1, read as the reverse complement.
TGTAATTATATCAAACTGAATTTATATTTTTGTTATAATGCAAAGATAGCCAATATTTGACTGAAATTTATCATGCAACATACTGAAAAAGAATCTGTTTTATCCATAGTTGATCTTCATAAATCTTTTGGGCAACAAGAGATTTTGAAGGGTATTTCTTTGGATTTAAAAAAAGGAGAAGTGATCTCTTTGCTAGGTTCATCTGGTTCAGGGAAAAGTACTTTTTTACGTTGTATTAATCTTTTAGAAATACCCAATAAAGGAAGGATTTGCCTTAAAGGGGAAGCGTTGAGTTTGAGCCCTTCGCCAAAAGGACTTGTTCCAAATGATCAAAAACAATTACAACGATTTCGTTCAAAAGTAGGGATGGTATTTCAAGGGTTTAATCTCTGGTCTCATATGACTGTACTCGAAAATATGATAGAAGCACCTATGCATGTGCTTGGTCTATCTAAAAGTGAAGCTAAGGATAAAGCCTATTCTTTATTGGATAAAGTTGGGATGAAAGAAAAAGCAACTTTTTATCCTAGTAGTTTATCAGGAGGACAACAGCAGCGAGTCGCCATTGCACGAACTTTAGCTATGGATCCTGATGTGATTCTCTTTGATGAGCCCACTTCTGCTTTAGATCCTGAACTAGTGCATGAAGTTTTGACTGTAATGCAGAACTTGGCAAAAGAAGGGATGACAATGATTATCGTCACACATGAAATGGATTTTGCACGAAATGTATCAGATGAGGTATTATTCTTTCATCAAGGAATAATAGAAGAAAAAGGAAAGCCTGAAGATATTTTTATAAATCCATCTTCAGATCGTTTTAAACAATTTATTAAGCATATTAATTAATAATAAAAAGAGGGAGAAATGAATAGATTAAATAAGGGGTTTACACTTGTAGAGCTAATGGTAATAATCGTTGTGATTGCGATTATTGCCACATTGTCAGTATATGCATGGAATAGTAATTCAAAAAAGGCCAGAATTGCAGAGGGAGTCGCTCAAATTCAATCGATCGCAGGAGAAATGGAGGCTTTTAGGATGAAAAGTGGTGTGTATGATGATTCCACTCTTAAAAGTACAATAATGAATCGCTCTATCTTGTATAATAATGTCCCTGTTTATACAGTGACTAGCCTAGATTTTCCAAATAATAATGAAAGATATAAAATAGAAATAACTCGAGTTGGGAATTGGTTAAAAGCAGATGAAAATGGATGTAAAATATCATTGGACGGAACTGGTAATTTAGTTAAATCAGAATGTCTATAAAGGAGATGGTTATGAAATTACAATCGAATAAAGGGTTTACACTAATTGAATTGATGATAGTATTGGCAGTCATTTCTATTATTACTATGTTTGCAGTTTTCAGCTACTCTAATAAGACAAAGAAAGCTAAAATTACATTAGCCGAAGCAACTTTAAAAGAAATGGCAAGTGCAATTGAAAAAGCAAG
>CAZBKP010000019.1:8053-14600 GCA_964492525.1 uncultured Cardiobacteriales bacterium | reverse complement strand
TATGATGTCGGGACGATTCAAGCAAAACTAACCATGCGTGACTTTAATGAAACCATGCGCGCAAGTGGATTTCAAACAAAAGGGCCGGATCCTTTATCACAAAAAGATCGTCAGAATTTTTCCAATCTATTAGATCAATGGCTGAGAAGTTTATAGATTATTTACGCCATTTTCAGTATAGTGCGGGCTGTTTTCAATCAATATAAAGCACGCACGTGACGACACAAAAATTCTCAGAACTCCCAATTTCCAAAGCACAAATTCATAATTTAAATGAGCTTGGCTATCTTTCTATGACCCCAATTCAAGCGCAATCGCTTCCACTTATTTTAAAAGGGAAGGATATTGTCGGGCAGGCAAAAACAGGCAGTGGAAAAACTGCTGCATTTGGGATCGGACTTCTTGAAACCATCGAGATAGATCGATTTGTCACGCAAGGGCTGATTATTTGCCCAACACGAGAATTGGCCGATCAGGTGAGTAAAGAACTTCGTCGATTAGGGCGAACTCTTCCGAATCTAAAAATTGGAACGCTGTGCGGAGGGCAACCTGTTGCCCGTCAGATTCATTCGATCGTTCAGCACCCTCCACATATCGTTGTGGGAACGCCAGGGCGATTATTAGATCATTTAAGCCGAGAGACTTTGTCACTAAGTGATGTAAAAATGTTGGTACTTGATGAAGCAGATCGAATGCTGGATATGGGATTTGCGGAAGAGATGGATGCGATTATTGAGAAAGCTCCCAAAAAACGACAAACGCTTCTATTCTCTGCTACTTTCCCTGACAATATCCGTTCGATGAGTGCTCATATTCAGAATGCTCCTGAGATGATAAAAGTGGAGGATAACCCTGAAAATGCACCTAAAATTGCGCAATCTGCGATGATTTTAGGCGAAGAGGATGATAAAAATGAGATCACTGCAACCTTGCTTTTTCTTCATCAGCCAGAGTCGACAGTTATTTTTTGTAATACGATTCGTGCCTGCCAAGCGCTGGAAGATTATCTTTGCGATGAAAGGATTGATGCGCGCGCACTTCATGGGGATTTAGATCAAGCGGAGCGAGATACCGTTCTCTTGCAGTTTAGTAATCATAGTTGCCGTGTGCTTGTGGCTACGGATGTTGCGGCTCGTGGATTAGATATTAAAGATCTTAGTATGGTCATTAATTATGATCTTCCTTTTGATCCTGAGGTTTATGTGCATCGAATCGGGCGAACAGGTCGGGCAGGGAAGGAAGGGATTGCGATTAATTTAGTGAGTGAGAGAAAGCGATCCACGCTCGAAATCTTTGAAGAGATGGTCGGCTCCAAAATAACGGAAGATACGCCTGATCAACTCGGAAGCCCCACTCGTAAGCCAATTGAGTCGGAGATGATTACGATAGAGATCAATGGCGGTAAGAAAGCAAAAATAAGCGCAGGGGATCTGCTTGGCGTATTAACGCAAAATCCTACAATCAAAGGCGCGGACGTTGGAAAGATTACGCTCTTTCCGTATCACTCTTATGTTGCTGTCAAGAGAAATATTGCGCCGATAGCTTGTAAACAGCTTGATCACGCTTCGATCAAAGGGTTTAAATGTAAGGCAAGAGTTATGCGATAATAGTACCCTTGCCTTATATTCTTTAATTATTGTGGATTTGGACTAACTTTTTCTTTGAGAACTTCAGTTCCATTTTTAAGTTTTTCCGCACCTTCTTCTAATAAATCAGAGGTTTTATCTTTAATATCTGTTGCGATATCTTTGGTTTTATCCCAAGTTTTAGCAGTTGTATCGCCTACTTTATCTGTTACGGTAGTTGTTAAATCTTTAGTTTTATCCCATGCTTCCGTTGTTTTATCACTGACAGTATCTGCAACATCACTTGCAGTTGCTTTTGTTTTATCTTTGAGGTCAATCGCGATCTCTTTAATATTGTCCGCAGTTTCAGAAAGGTTCTCTTTAATTGTAGAAGGCTTTTCTATGATAGTTTCATCTGCTAGTGCTGTAGTCATCCCTAAAGCAACCATAATCACACTTGATAACATTATTTTTTTCATACTATATTCCTCTGTACTAGGGTGTAAAGAGGATTAATATAACATGATTGAGAATAATTTATTATTTAGGTCAATAAAAAAGCGTGCTGTAAAACACGCTTTTTTGCTTTATCAAGATATTATTTTGCGTTTAGCAATTCACGGACATCAAGCAAGATAAATTCGTTATCATCTGCCTGATTTGGAGATCGGCTACTTGAGAAAGGAAGATTATTATCATTCCCTACAATGATTGTTTCATTATCGACAATATCCACATTTTCGATCGTAAAGAATGGGAACACAAACTTTCCATTACTTAACGGCTTTCTAGAAATTTTGTTCGGATCTTCAATCGCAAGGAGATCAATATATCCGATTTTTTTAGCAACCTCTCCTTTAGGATCTAAATGCACTTTGTAAACACGTTTGAATTTTGGCAAGTTATCATTTGCAAAGCACTGAGTGGTATCGCTCCCCTTACAAGCAAACTCTGCAACACCTTCTCCATTGTCACGCTCTATGATTAATCCGTATTCATTGTCAATCATATTAAAATCGCCAATTGCATAGCCATTTTTTTCTAAAGGATAACGCCAACTACGACCTGTCCATTGATTCTTTTCGACATCAAACTCAAGCACTCTTAAATACTCTTGTCCATTCACATTTTCAAAAGTATCCGTTGTAGTATCAAACAATGTTCCTTCTAAAAGTGGGTATAGTTTTTTACCATCAGGGCTACTCGCCATTCCTTCAAATCCTTTTGAGCGCTTAACTTCGAATTTAAGGGGAGTATTTGGCATTCCTGGTGTTGTCATCGTGAAGTGATCAGGTGATTTGACAACTTTACCCTCTACTTTTGTTTCAAAGATATCTACAACTTTTCCATCCATCGTTGCTTTGATGAGGTAAGGGCCAAACTCATCTCCTACCCATAGATAGCCTCCTGCAAATTGAAAGCTTTCAGGATCAAAATCTGCACCTGTTAAATAGCGCTCTTTCGTTGATTCATTCACAATTCTAAACGGCACTTTTTTATCAGGATCTTGTAAGAATACCGTTTTGATTCGATCGAATGAGTTGTTATCAAAATCGATTTTGTATTGATTCAAATAGAGCATAAAGTCAGGGGAGTTTGCTTTAGAACCTGCACCATTATCAGTAATGACCCAATAGGTTCCATCTGCCATATGTTTGATTCCTGAATGTCCTTGAATCGGTTGTCCTTGGAATGGAACAGAGATTCCTGTTGGTCTTCCTGCAGATTTTCCTTCCAAGGAGCCCACAACATCATTTCTTAATCCTTGCGTGAATTTTCCACTTTGCTTAAGATCATCCGTTGCATTTTGTGGCGCAGGGATATATGTTGCAGCTGGAATAAAAGCATGTGCTTTTAAGCGTGCGGGGAACTGTTGGTCTGCATAAGAAAGGCTTCCAAGAAGTACAGAACCACAGATTAAACTAATGATTGATCGTTTTGTATAAGTCGTCATGATAAACATCATCTCCAAATAGGTTAAAGAGTGATGTCATCATAATGTGTAAATTTTACAGAAATATGACAAAACTTTTTAATTAATGCCTGATAACCGATTTAATTTGATATCTTTTAATTGGCAGATTCATATACGAAGTGCGACATAGGGATTTTGAGCCAATACTTCATAGGGCGTTAAATATCCTAACACCTTTCTCGACCTATTGTTAAGCAAATCCTCCACATGTTCAACTAAGGTTATCTAATCTACGTGGCTTACCAAGAAATTGGCGAATTAGGCCATTGGTGTTTTCATTCGAGCCTCGTTCTCATGAGTGATAAAGTCTTGCAAAGGAGAAGTTCTGATAAGACTTTCCCCTGATGCTACATTTTATGATTTACAATGATCTTTGTTGCATCTTATAAAATCTTTATACTTGACTCTAACTTTAGAAGATTACAAAAAGTTAATATCTAAATGATCCCTAGAGGAACTCTCGAAAAAAGACTGAATAATAAGCTCAAATGAATTAAAATTCGTGGCTATTATATATAATCTAAGTTGGACACATAAATCTAAACTATATTTTTTATAAAATTAACAAATCACTTTATTTTTAGCTTATTTAAATACTCTTTAATTTCTGTAGATACTCGGCAACTTTCACGAGCTTTTTGAATAGCTTTATTGTGTATAAATTTGGAAAAAGAATGTTTCTGAAATAAAGGAAGTGTTTTGTCATAATATTTTATTACTCCAACACTTAAAGTCCAAGCAATAGCCATATCAACATAGTATTGACCCTGAGGAATTTCTGTTAAGAGAGTTAAAGTTTGGTCTATATATAAATCATTAATGTAAAAAGACAAAAGAAGAATTACAAAGAAACGTTTGGTAAATTCATTTTTATCTGTTTTTAAACGAAGATAATGTTTCAAAACCTTATCAAGGTCCGTATTGAATATCTTAAATTCAGATGTAACTGTATCTACATGAGCCCAATTATCAAATTTTTCAATCAATGGATCTAGGTAATCAAAAATATCATTGAGTGATAATTCTTTTGTATAACTCAAAGTCATTCCATATAAAATAACCTGTTCATATAACTTAAGATCAGGATTTTTAAGATAACTTAAAATATTTGCTTCCTTTGCAAGCTCTTTAGCCAATGCTCTAAGCTTAGGAATTCGAATTCCTAGCATCGGATAGCTAGTTGGTATTATCTTTTGATTAAATATTTTATAGTCTGTTTCAGATAATTTATATAATTGTTTATTTATAAGATCATTCATTTATCTTTATTTTAAGAGGTAGATTTAAATACGAAATTTTAAGCTAACACTTGATAAGTGTATCAAAAAAACTAACACCTTTCTTGGTCTGTTGTCAAGTGAATTTTTCTATTCGCTCGACCACCTTTGGGTCAAGATTATCCAACCGATAAGCCTTAGAAAAGAATTATTGAATTAGGCTATTGGTGTTTTCATTCGATCCTCGTTCCCATGAGTAATAAAGTCTTGCAAAATAGATATCAAAGATTGGGTTCAGTTACATCAAAAATGTTGGAATCATCCTATGGGCGGGAAAGATGTTAATAAAAACAGTTATGATAAAAAATTTGTAGAGTTTATTGATGGGTATAAAAAAATCAGGAGAATAATTGATACCAGTTTTTATTAGCTATCGTCATTCAGATAGACAGAAAGCTTTTAAAGTCGCTAATATTTTGAAGTTGAATAATATTAGTTGTAGGAATCAGGAGTGTTGTTTAACTTCCTGTTCAAAATAAAAGTCTAGCGCATCATAAGGAGTTTTATCCTTTAATCACTTATGCGGTTTAACCGTATCATATATTGTCAAAAATTTGCTCATGTAATATAGTCCTAAATGATATGATTTTGCAGAGATTAAGAAAAGAGAATGAAAAATAATTAGGTGTTTTTAAAAATGATTAGAAATAGAAAAGAATACCTCACATTATTGAAAGAGGAAGGTAATTAGTGAATAAAGAGAGTGAAATTGTCTATTTAATTGGACCGAGGGCATCAGGCAAAACAAGTGTGGGTCGTGCTTTAGCCGAACAATTAAATTATCAATTTATCGATACAGATCATCAGTTTGAAAAATATTGGGGGCAAACGATAGCCCAAGTCGTTGAACAAGAAGGATGGGAATCGTTCCGTCAAAAAGAGTCTGAAATTTTAAGGCTCTGTTCAAAGCCAAAGTCAGTGATTGCGACAGGTGGAGGAATGGTCTTGGCGGAGTCGAACCGTCATCATATGAAACAAAATGGGAGGGTATTTTATCTCTCAGCATCGATTCAGGCGTTATCTGAGCGCCTTTTAAAAGATCCTAACCATACCCAAAGACCCTCATTAACAGGTGCTTCTATTGCTGATGAAATCAAAGAAGTTGTCGAAACTCGTTTACCACTTTATTTAGATACTGCTCATCACCAAATTAATGCCGAAGCGGAGTTATCCGAGATTGTAAGCTCAATCCATCATCGATTAAAAAATGGGAACCGTCATGAATAAGCATTTATCGTCTTCTTTGCCTTTAGATCTTAATTATGAGCATCATGGCACAGGACAAGCTGTCATCTTACTGCATGGGCTGTTTGGGAGTTTAAGTAATTTAGGCGTATTAGCTCGAGTTTTTAAAGAACATTATTCTGTCTATCAAATGGACCTCAGAAATCATGGGCAATCCCCTTGGTCTGATGAGATGAGTTATGATTGGATGGCGCAAGATATTATTCATTTTATTGGAAAAATGAATTTGGATAACGTTATTTTAATTGGGCACTCTATGGGTGGGAAAACTGCGATGCGCGTGGCACATTGTATTCCTTCTAAGATTGATCATCTTATCGTGTTAGATATTGCGCCTGTTGCTTATCAAAGTGATCAGCATAAAAAGGTTTTAGAGGGGTTGAAAGTATGCCAAGAACAACAGTTAACCGATCGAAAAACAGTTTCCCAAAAGTTGTCTGAGACAATCCCTGAACCTATCGTACAGTTTTTAATGAAATCGTTTA
>CAZBKP010000019.1:0-7953 GCA_964492525.1 uncultured Cardiobacteriales bacterium | reverse complement strand
TTTCCCCATTCATCCATTCAAGAGATTCCTAATGCAGGTCATAATGTGCATTTCGACCAACCAAAGATTGTGACTGATTTAATCTTAAAGCAGCTCAGTTAAAAGCTACTTTAATTTATACCTTATTGTGCAATAATGCCCTTTTTATAGAGCACCACCTAAAATGGTGGTTTAAATTGTCCCTCAAAGAAAATCAAATTATTTGAATAAGGGTAAATTCAAAAAACAAATATTCATCTTTAAGATCAATTAATTTCAAAAATTCCCTTGAGTATTTAATAGATTTTAAACAGAAATCACAATCATTCATATACTGTGAATAATCAACAATATAATTAAGGTCATGGGTAATTTGATTCATATAAATCCTGATACCATCAATACCTAAAATACAAAAATTTCTTTTAAGACAAAAATCTAAAAAGGCATCTAATTCTGATGATTTTATATATATAAAATCATTTATGATTACAAATTTAATCCCGTTTTGAATTAAATCTTCTGCATTTATATCAATATCTATAATTTTTTTCAAAATGGAGACACCCAGTTAGAACTATTTTAACGTATACTTTTCAATAAAATACTGAATCCATGCATCTGTGGCTTCATCAATAAGTGAATGCGTTAATTGAAAATTGCCCGTGTAGTAGGGATCGGGAACTTCTCGTGTTGTACTCTTTTCAACTTGGTCTAAAAGAAGGTAAAACTTATCGTCATAATCATGTTTAGGTGCAAGTCGAGAAAGATTGTAGAGGTTTTCGTTATCCATCCCAATGATATAGTCGAACGTTTCATAATCAATGGGCTTAATTTGCTGTGCTTTCATTCCTTGAGTAGAAATACCCAAATTGGATAAAATTTCTTGCGTTCCCTCATGAGGTGGTTTTCCCTCATTCCATGTGCCTGTAGCTCTAGACTCAATGTGAAAGTGGTGGGATAAGTTTTGATGATCCACTTTTTCTTTAAAAATTGCTTCTGCCATAGGAGAACGACAAATATTACCTAGACAAACAAATAATACTTTAATCATTTCGTTCTCCTTTTATTTTATGAGGCGGTATATTGTTTTAGTATTTCCAATACGCCATTAATACAGAACTGCACACCCATACAGACAAGCAAAAATCCCATGATTCTAGAGATGGTATCGATACCACTTTGTCCAAGCTTTTGAATAATGTATTCGGAACTTCTAAGGCAAACCCACAATAATAGGCATAAAATTAAAAATGATAAAATCGGAGCGGACATCATTACCCACGAAGGTGCGCCAAATTGTCCTTTAGAAGATGCAATACTGATTAAGAGTGCAATTGTTCCGGGGCCTGCAAATCCTGGCATAGTAAGGGGAATAAATGAAATTTTAGAAACTGCGCGTTCCCTTAATTCATCTTTTTTACTCTCAAGCTCCGGTGCATTAATTGCACTTTGAGAAGGGAAAAGCATTTGGAATCCGAGCGTCATAACGATAAGGCCACCCGCAATTCTAAGTCCAGGAATTGAGATTCCTACTAGATGCATGACAAGCTGACCACAATAATAGCTAATCACCATAATGATAAATGAGTAGATCGCTGCTTCTTTTGACTGAATTCGCTTGCTATCAACAGGAAGACGCGCTCCCATACTCAGCATCAGTGAAACTGAGATTAGCGGATTCGCAAGAGGTAACGCCATAATGACGATGAGAAAGGCAACTTTGACGAACGTGAATGCCATCATTTTGAAGATTCCTTAATTAATTTTTTCTGCCTGATTAAAGTTCGATATGAAAATAATGTCGCTAAAGTACCATAAAGAATGCAAAGTGCCAAAAGATTAAAAAATTCAGGAAGCACTTCATGGAAATCCGCCCCCATCTGATTCAGTCTAACAAGTGCATTAATCGCTGGAACTGCAGGGATTAGCTTACTTAAATATATGATGAAATCTGGCATCATTTCTGTTGGCCAAGCAATACCTGACAAAAAGAAAATAGGGATGCTCATTGGGAAAAGCATTAAAAAAACATTGTCCATCTTATAGATAAACTGGCTAATAAAGATTCCAAATAAAATAACGGAAATAAGGAAAGCAACACCTACCAACATTATGGTTGGGATACTTCCCAAATGAGGGAGTTGATACCAGTAAGGTGTGAAAAACATATAAATGGAGAAAATAACGATTGAAACAGAGAGAAAAGCAAAAAGTCGTCCTATAATCGTTGTGCGAATTATCGTAGAAAGCGGAACATTCGATCTAAGAGGATCTGTATAAAATGGATCTTTACGCAGTAAAACCCCCGCAAGCATTACAGTGATAAGTAAACACTGATGCACAATGAGTACAAATGCTGGCGGTACAACATAAGTCGCATACCCAGCTTGTGGGTTATAAAGTGGAATTATGACTGGAACAAAAGGAGCTGCACTTACAGGATCTAAGCCATTCGCGGCTCTTCTGTCCGCGATGATCCCTTTACCCATATCAGTCAAAGTTTGTTGCACCGCAAGCGAGACGTTATTAAAAATTACTACATAGCTCGCATCACCATAGTAAGAAACCGCGCTTGGGACTTGTTCTAATACTTTTTGTTCGAATTTAAATGGAATCACTAAAATACCGTATACTTCTCGATTTTTAAGTAGTATTTCAGCTTCTTGCATGCTTGATGCATAGGCTTTGATAGAGACACTATCTGTTGCATCTAATCTTCGAATAAGCGCATGGCTCATTGTCGTTTGATCTTGATCTATGACAACAACGGGAACTTCTCTAACTTCTTCGTTATCGTAAGGTACGGGATAAAAGAAGAAATAGATCACAGCACCTGCGACCAAAGTACTTAACATCTCCCGACGTTTGAAAATCTGAGTAAGCTCGAATACAAAGGTCGTCAATAATCTATTTAGCATGTTGACTCCTTAACAATAACCAAAATTTGAGATTGATCATTGCATAGGCAACAAGTCCTATCAATAACATCCAAAGGAGAGGGAGCAAGCTTTGTAGTGTATCGACTCCTCTGAGCGTTTGATCAATACGAAGCTCAATATACCAAGTGATAGGGAGAATGGATGCCCAAAAGTTTGCAAAAGCACTCATCGCTAATCTTGGAAAGAAAAGACCAATAAAACCAAAAGCAGGGGAGGCTACGATACTGGTCGCACCATAACACATTGCTTGAACAGGCATCCAAACAGCTATCATCATTGCGCATAGACTTGAGGCGATAATAAAAGCAGTTGCAGATACAAAAAGAAGAATTAGAGATCCTCGAATCGGAAGATTAAAAAACATTACTAAAACAAAGTTAAAAATTAGGAGGACGAATAAAAAGAGCAATACATACGGTAATATGCGATTGAGTATATATCGAAACACACTAAAGTTAGCCATTTTGAAAGGAACATAAAGCCCCGTGAGATTGAATCGATCTCGCACTGTGGAATAACAGACACAGACCATTATAATGAGCTGTAATACGGTGGGAAATACACCATTTACAAGAGTGAAGACATAGTTGAGCGTTGGGTTGAAAAGAGAGCTCACATCAAGTTGTATGGGTGACATTTGCTGTTCTGCAACAGCACTAGACATTCCCTGTGACAATAAATTCTCTTTTTGAATACTCGAAAGGGATGCACTTAAACTTTTTGAGAATCCACTATTTAACGCACTCCCTGCAGACATAAATTGATTATTATAAAATCCTGTCACTTCAGGAGAATTGCCACCCAACATCTTTTTTTCAAAACCAGCAGGAAAAAGTAGAATGCCATAGACTTTGCGTTCTAGTAGTGCCTGTTTTGCATCTAAAAGATTTGTATCTCGCCTGACGACATTGACCTCTGGAGCTGCGGCAACATTTTGAATGATTTTGCGAGAAGCAGCGGTATTATCTAGGTCTACGACGCTGACAGGCAATTTTTGAATCACTTCGTTCTGAAAAATTGTGCAGAAGAAGAAAATCAAAAATAGAGGGAATACTAAAGTCATAAACAGTAGCGCCCGAGAGCGACAGATGACTTTTAATTCTCTGAAAAAAAGGATAAAGAAATCACGTTGAATTGACTTCTTTAATACAGTGAATATCATGAAATATCCTTATTGATCAGGCGTTCTAACTGTTTTCCAGTCAGCAATAACACTCATCCCAGGACGCAATCCCTCAATTTTTTCCGTGGGCTTAACTCTAACCTCAAAGGTTTTTAGATCAAAATCACCTGTAGCTTTAGTTGCACGCCAGTTTGCATATTGACCAAGTGCATTAATCGTTGTGATTTTTACATTAATTCTACGGTCGATTGCAGGGATATAAACATTAAAAATATCGCCTACTTTGGCATAATGGAGATAATCTTCACGGATATTAAATGTCATCCATAAGTCATCTAATTTAATCATCGAATAGAGAGGGGAACCTGGGTTATAAAGCTGTCCAACCTCTGCTACTTTCGCAGTAATCTGACCATTAATCGGTGAATAGACAGTTAGTGTATTAATATCATTTTGAATCTGTTCCATTGCGGCTTTTGCTTGATCCACTTGAGCATCTGCAAGTTTCTTTGCTTCAGGGCTATTCCCATTCACAGCAAGTTCTAAATTTGCTTTAGCAGCTAATTTTGCTTTAAGCGCAACTTCATAATTGTTTTTTGCAACATCATAATTTTGTTGAGAGACACCCCCTGTCTCAATCGCTTTTTGCATACGCTCTAAATTACTCTCAGCAAGGACTAAATCGGCCTCTGCTTTTTCAAGAAGTGCTTTTTGAACTTCAATGGTTTCTGGGCGCGTACTATACACAACATTACGATTTGCAACTGCGACTTCATATTGCGCTTCACTCGTTGCTTTTTGCGCAATGAGAGCAGGATTTTCGAGAACTAAAAGAAGATCCCCTTCTTTAACATTATCTCCCACATCGTAATTGACTTTTACAGCACGCCCTTGAACACGGATCGACATATCCACGCGATCAGTTTCCACTTCGCCTTGAAACACAATCGTTGGCTTTCGCATCGATACATAAAACAACGTTAATACTAAAAGTAGAATTACGCCTACTGTAGCGATTAATGTGTACTTAATCTTTGTCATTTCTAATCCCGTGTTTGAGTTAAAATCAATTACCTATTATCTGTTAGATTAGTACATTTTTCCAATAAATATTATTTTATCTAGGCCTTACGCCAAGAATATGACAAAGTGCATAGGTAAGGTCAGAGCGATTCAAAGTATAAAAGTGGAAATCTTTAACACCCTCTTTACGAAGAATGCGAACCATATCAATTGCAATGCTTGCTCCTACAAGTTTTCGAGTTTCAGGGTCATCTTCTAATCCATTAAAGCGTTGATGAAGCCAATTTGGAATCTTAACATTTTGAGGTTGTGCAAATTTTAATAGAGATTGGTAGTTTGAAACAGGCAAAATGCCAGGGATAATTTCAGCTTCAATTCCAATTGTAGCGCAACGATCTCGGAATCGTAGATAGGCATCAATATCGAAAAAGAACTGTGTAATAGCTTGTGAAGCACCTGCATCAATTTTCCTTTTGAGTGCAACTAAATCAGCTTGTGCGCTTTTGGCATCAGGATGGACTTCAGGATAAGCTGCTACAGTGATTTCAAAGTCATGAATCGTACGCAAAAGTTTAACAAGATCTTCTGCATAAATATTAGGGTGTTTGCCTTCTTTAGGGATATCTCCTCGAAGCGCTAAGATATGACGAATTCCAATATTCCAATAATTATCAGCGATATTTTTTAATGCATCTTTATCCGTATCAATACAGGTGAGATGTGGTACAGGAGTAAGATCCGTTTTTTGAATAATGTCTTCTATAACTTTATGTGTACGATCACGAGTACTTGTGTTTGCACCATAAGTAACGGAAACAAATTTAGGATGAAGATGTTTTAGGCGCTCAATAGAATTCCACAACGTTTGGTACATTTGCTCGCTGTTAGGAGGAAAAAATTCAAAAGAAATATTAAGATTATCAGATAGATCTGTTAAGTTTTGGTTTAATGCTTCGATTTGAACAGAAGAGCTGTAGCTCATAATCACTCCTAGCGAAATAAGTTGATATTTGAACGGCGGCTAGAAAGTGTGCAAACTTATCTTCCAAAACTTCTGAAGGAGTTAGCACCTTGCCACTTTCATGACAGGTTGCCGGGTTTCACAGGGCCATTCCCTCCACCGCTCTTGATAAGTCGTTTCAAGTAAATTTAAAACGCTATTGAATATAACGATTCCCATTTGAGAATGCAAGTTTTTTAAGCGAAGCTTGCCTCGGTTTCTAATACTTTTTCACGACTTGGTTTTCTACGGATAGAGGTGTAAGCATAGATTTTTCCATCTTTATCAAAAGAAGGAACTACGGTTGCATAAACCCAATAATACTTCCCATCTTTGCGAAGATTTTTAACATAACCGTACCATGTTTTGCCCGATTGAATAGTATTCCACATATCTGCAAAAACTGCTTTTGGAACATCAGGATGGCGCAATATGTTGTGTGGTTGACCAATTAGTTCCTCTTTTGTATATGCGGACATATCAACAAAGGCTTGGTTTGCGTGTAAAATTGTTCCTTTCGTATCGCAGTAAGATACAATTAGACGTCCATCTGGATATTCTACTTCCTCATCCACAATCTGTGCAACACGAGAACGACCATCATAATAATTAATCGTAACTTCTCGCGAAGCCATTTGTTCTTTATCTGTCATAACACTATATCCTCATTACTTTAATTATTGATTTTATGTAGTAGAGAAGATTATAAATGATATCAATCCTCTTTCAAATATTGATATCATTTATTTTAGAACTTTTATTATCCAATAATTTCATTGACTTCATCAGGATGAATTGATGGGACTTTTTGTGTAAAACCATGGGTTAAGTAGAGAAGATAAACACACCCTATGGCAAACCAAGATAAGCCAATCATCATTGCCATTTTATCTAAATGCGTCCATAACCAAAGTGTTAAGCAGACACCAATAAGCGGCATTGCGGCATATTTACAGAATCCTTTGAAGTTCTGGCACGCTTTGTGATCAAGAAAATAGCTTTTAAATACGCAAAGGTTTACAAAGGTAAAGGCTGTTAATGCCCCAAAACTAATCATCGATACGACAAGCGATAAATCAAATACTAAAGATAGTAGCGAAAAAGTGGCTACAAATAGAATAGATAAATAAGGGGTATTGAAACGAGGGTGAATTTTATAAAATATTTTCTTAGGTAATACGCCTTCTCGTCCCATTGCAAAAAGGATACGAGAAACACTTGTCTGAGCGGTCATCGCAGAGGCATACACTCCCGTTAAATATGCGGCTAAAAAGAAGTTATATAAAAACTTTCCTCCCACTTTTTCGGTTACATATAAACTTGCAATATCTTGATCTTTTTCAAAGAGCTGCCATTCAGGATATGCAACGTGTGATGCATAGGACACAATCAAAAAGATAATACCTGCAATGGCGACCGTCCATAAAATTGCTCTTGGAATTGTTTTCGGTGCATTATTGGTCTCTTCTGCCATCGTCGCAATCGCATCAAACCCTAAGAAGGCTAAGCAAAGTACTGCGGCACCGGATAAAAGCCCGCCTAAATCTCCCATATTTACAGTTAGGGGTTTCATTAGATTCGCAGGGCTTAAATCTGCATTTGAAAAGGCAAGGAAAATAAAAATGCCAATAAATATGATTTGTAAAACAATCAGTGAAAAATTAACTGAATTAATGAGTTTGATGCCGAGGTAGTTTAGAAAACTAACACTAATAAGGCATCCAAGTACAAAGGCATACGCTGGGATTGAAGGGAAGGCCTCATGAAGGTAGAGCCCCAGCACAATATAATTTAGAATGGGTAAAAATAGATAATCTAATATTTGCGCCCAACCCACTAGGAATCCTGCTTTTCCTCCAAAAGTATGCTGAACATAAGAGTACGCA
>CAZBKP010000018.1:0-15048 GCA_964492525.1 uncultured Cardiobacteriales bacterium | reverse complement strand
CAAATGACTCAAAATTCTCAATTTCTGAAATGATTTCTGAAGGATGGAGTTATGTGAATGGATCCAAAATGAATTTTTTTATTGGTGGATTGATTGTTGGGTTAATTCAAATATGCTTTGGAATGTTCTTACTTTTTCTTGAAAAAGCTGGCCTTGATATTCTCTCTTCAGGATTCAACATCCTTTTATCAGCTGTTGTAGCAGTTATTTCTGTTGGTTTCTTATTCCTAGTACAGAAACGACTAGATAGTGCTAGTGGCGGAACAACAGAGTATTTCTTTAAAACAAAACCATTTATTGCAAACCTATTTATTGCAAATTTATTACAAATGATTTTTATTACAATAGGTCTTGTATTTCTCGTTATTCCTGGGATATATCTTATGGTTGCCCTTAGCCTAACAAATTGGGTTCTTATTTCTTATCCCGAAACATCTCCAATGCAGGCGATCAAAATATCAATGAAAGTAGTTAATAAAAGATTTTTCAGTTTATTAGGGCTTTTCATTGTATTAGGAGTTATTCTTATGATATCTGCGATTCCTTTTGGTATAGGATTAATATGGACATTTCCTTTAAGTGCCTTATCTGTTGGAATAGTTTTTAGGAAAATTTTTTACCGATAACAAATTCTATTTCAGTTATAAGCTTGATACAAAAAAGCATTGCTCTGCAATGCTTTTTTTATGCTGTAAACCTTTATTAAAATTAGACTCCCAAGCAAATTCCCGTTTCTGTCATAGCGTGGATTAATATGTGGTCTTTGGGAATTAAACGTGGATTACCCGCAACTTCTTCGATAGGTACAGGAACAATTTTCCCTTTTTGGCTTGCAACCATCACCCCCGTAATTCCTTCACTTAAATATTCGATCGCTTTAACACCGCATTGAGTGGCAAAAATACGATCCGTTACTGTTGGTGTTCCTCCTCTACTAACATAGCCAAGCGTTGTTAACCGTGTTTCTATTCCAGTTAGTTCAGGAATTTGGTCCACTAATCTCATTGCTGCAACATGTTTTTTGGGTTTTAATCCAAGCAACGCATCCTCTTGAGAAACTGCCCCCTCTGCAATCACTACTAGCCCTGCTCTATATTCATATGCATGAGATTTAAGTGCTTTTACAATCGCATTGGTTGAATATGGGATCTCTGGAATCAGACAAATATCTGCGCCACCTGCAAGTGCTGCACCCGCTGCTAGCCAACCCGCATCTCGCCCCATAACTTCTAAAATCATTAAACGGTGGTGTGAATCTGCCGTTGTTTTTAAACGATCTAACGCATTAACTGAGACCTGAACAGCGGTATCATATCCAAAAGTAATATCTGTACAAGCAATATCATTATCAATCGTTTTTGGTAGTGTTACGAGAGGAATCCCAAGCTTTGAGAGCTCATAAGCAAAACGTTGTGTGCCATCACCACCTAGACAAACGAGTGCATCTAACCCAAGGGAGTTAAAACTTCTCAAGCAATTTTCTGCAGCATCCTCCGTGTTTTTTGCTCGACCACCACCTCGACCAGTCCCCAAGATTGTGCCACCTTGTGCAATAATTGACCACACATCATTTTTTTCTAAGGGTTTAGCATATCCTTCTGCAAGCCCAATGAAGCCGTCAAAAATTCCAGAAACACTCCAGCCTTTACTAAAGGCTGTTAGAGCAACCGCTCGTAATGCTGCATTTAGACCTTGACAATCTCCACCTGCTGTTAATACACCTATGTGTTTACTCATGATTCAGTCCTTATATTCATCTCTATTCATCAGAATTCTTCCAAATCTTTTCAATCTCTATTGTACGCCCTAAATATGTCATGGGAATTTCATGTTGTAACTGAATAACAGCTAGCGCTTTCTGATTATCAACTAACAATATTTCTCCTGCATCATGATCCAATTGATCTCCAATACAAATAGGAGTTGAGGCATCGAAAATTAATCGTGCTAACCTTTTCTTATTTTTACCAAGATCCCGCATTCTTGTGACTATTTCTTGACCAATATAACACCCTTTTTTAGGATGAATACCTTTTAAAATATCTAAGCTCACCATCTGAGGAATATACTTCCCTCTTGTCTCTTTTAGAATCCAAGGAATTACAAGTCCTTTCGGTAAAAATGATTTCTGATCATCATTCAATACGTTTATTTGCAATATGACTTTTGATCGAAAAAGATATCGTGAAAGCAGCAACTTTATATCTTCGACAATTTCTTCAGGCATAACTAAATCATATCCTGAATTATTTTTGATAATTAAGCATACCGCCTCTAATCTCCCTTTAATATTGCAAAGTCCTCCAAGACCTACTCTTCCCTCTTCATTTTCATCGATAAATTGGAGATCTTGCATATGTGCCGTCAACTGCCCTTGGAGAAAAGATGTAGCATCATCTCCATCCACATTAAGTACTGCTAGTGGGATTTTCATCTTTATATTCCTCTACTAACCAATCGCATGACTCATTCTCAGGATGATATCCTTCTACACTTTCTAATAGAACTTTCTTAATCCCTTCATAGTTATACGTTTTAGAATATTCATCAAATAGTTTAAGATAATCTGAAACCTCTTTCCATTGCAAACAATTTTCATTAGCAGTAAAGATTTTAGGATGCTCCGTTGATAGAGGTTTTTCTCCTATAAGCAGCTCCTCATAGAGCTTCTCACCAGGTCGTAAACCTGTCACCTTAATTTCAATATCACCATCAGGCTGAGTTTCATCTAATACTTTATACCCAGATAATTCAATCATTCTTCTTGCTAAGTCGTAGATTTTAACGGGTTCACCCATATCAAGGAGAAAAACATCGCCACCTTTTCCAAGGCTACCCGCCTGAATAACTAATTGAGCGGCCTCTGGAATCGTCATAAAATAACGTATCATCTCTTTATGTGTTACGGTAAGAGGGCCACCTTCCATAATTTGAGCTGTAAATTTTGGGACAACAGAGCCACTTGACCCCAAGACATTTCCAAAGCGCACCATACAGAATATTGTATCTTTTCTCTCATAAATACGTTCTTTCCATACCACTGTTTCACTTTTTGAGAGTGATTGCAGAATTATTTCTGAAAAACGTTTAGTCGCACCCATGATATTCGTAGGACGGACAGCTTTATCTGTAGAAATCAGTACAAAGATTTCTACATCAGCTTCTATCGCAGCAAGAGCACAATTAAGCGTGCCGAAAATATTATTTTGCACACCCTCTATCATATTTCGTTCAACAATTGGCACATGTTTATATGCAGCCGCATGATAAACTGTCTGTATTTGAAAATGTTGCATGACTTTAGCCATTTTTGTTCTACGCAAGACACTTCCAAGAATTGGAATTAACTGTATTTCTAGATCATGATCTTTAATGAGCTCTCTAAGCTCTGCATCAATACAATATAACTGATACTCGCTCATTTCTACTAAAACTAAATATCTAGGAGATTGCAGAATAATTTGACGGCACAATTCAGATCCAATTGAACCCCCTGCTCCGGTAACTAAAACCGACTTTCCTTTTATACATGATTCAATCAAAGTCTGTTCTGGGGATACAGAATCCCTACCCAACAAATCCTCTATATTAACTTTTCTTAAGTCATCCACCTTTCGAACACCTGTTGCTAGCTCAACGAGGGACGGCATGATTAATACTTCAATAGGATACTGAGTCAATCGATCAATAACAGAGCGTTTATAAAATTGCGAAAGTGACGGAATCGCTAATAAAACGGAACTGATGTTTTGTTTTTCAATTAGATATTTCAATGCATCGGGATGATAAATTCTAATCCCATCAATATCCTGCCCTTCTAGCATTGGGGCATCATCTAAAAAACCAACAACCTTTAATTCAAGATTTTCTCTTAATGCTTGTTGCAACTGCGTTCCTGCACTCCCCGCACCATATATTAATACATATTTACGGTGACTATTTTTCAGATACTGTTTACGTAAATGATCTCGAATCATTAAGCGATATGCGCCCAAGAAACCAATAGCTAACACCATTATGATAAACCAGCAAGTTCTAGGAACAACAATCCTTGAATGTGCAAACAACATTACCCATAGCGCCAATACAATAAGAACAGTGACAACAACACTCATTGTGATTTTTTTCGCGGTTCCAACACCTGCATATCTCAAATTAGAGCGGTATACACCACAAAAATAAAGCGATGGAATCCCTATTACTAATATTATTGGAAAAAGCAGCCAGTTATGAATTAATTGGTTAGACCAAAAATTATTTAATCTTAGCCCAAAAGCTAGCCAAACTGAAAAACAGTAAAAAAAAGAGTCCAATACCACAATTGGAAAGATATGTTTTAATTTCGCCCAGAATGTAGGCGCTTTTCGAGTTTGCATCTGTTTTTTAGCTCATATTTAAGATCGCGACATAATCGCATATAATAAACCACTAAAGGAGATTTTGCATGCGCCCACTTAAAGCTTTTATTTCAACAGAGTCACTCATTCACAATATTCAAGTGCTACGCGCGAAAGCTCCTCATGCAAAATTGTGTGCCATTATTAAGGCGGATGCGTATGGACATCGCATTGAATCTATTTTACCAACGGCACTTCCACTTGTAGATTATCTTGGAGTCTCTTGTATTGATGAAGCGTTAGAAATACGAGCCTTTAATCAAAATTTGCCTCAATGCCCAGTCGTCCTTCTTGAAGGCGTGTTTGAAGCGAATGAATATGAGAGTTGTTGCCAATCTAATTTTATTCCCGTTATTGGCAATCAAGAACAGCTGGATCAGTTATTAAATCAGTCTCTCCAAAATCCTATTGATGTCTTTCTAAAGATCGATTCAGGCATGCATCGGATAGGGATTCATCCAAGTGAATTTGAAACATTTTATACCGTATTATCTCGCTCTAAAAATGTGCGTTCCATCACGCTCATGACCCACTTTGCACAAGCAGATGAGCCTAATCTTTCTGCAACAGAGGATCAGCTCAGGGTGATGTCTCAACTTACCCATTCTCTTCCTAAGTGCTATTCAAACTCAGCTGCGCTTTTTACAATTGATCATCGTGAACATAATATTATCCGAAGTGGCCTTTCTTTTTACGGCATTTCTCCTTTTGAGGATAAAGTCAGTTACGATTTAGGGCTTAAACCGATTCTATCGTTACAATCCAAGATTATTCATACAAGCAGGGTGCCCAAAGGCGAGAAGATCGGTTATGGGGGAATTTACACGACGTCTAAAGAGACGCCCATTGGCATTGTTGCATGTGGTTATGCAGATGGTTATCCAAGAGAACTCTCAAATGATGCATTCGTCATGATCAATACCTATAAAGCACCTATTGTAGGGCGTGTCTCAATGGATATGCTCGCAATTGATTTGAGCTCAGTCCCTGATCATTATTGGGATCAAGAGGTGCTCCTTTTTGGAGAATCACTCCCTATTGAGTGGGTTGCAAAATGGGCAAATACAGTACCATACACTATACTAACCCACCTTGCGAGACGGATTCAGTTTTCCGTCGTTTAATCTTTATAAACCTTTAATCCACCATACGTTTGGCAGGTGGGCATAATTTCAATTCGGTTAACGTTAATGTGTTTTGGCTGTGAGGCTAACCACACAACAATCTCGGCAATATCTTTTCCCGTTAAAGGTTCTGCATTTGCATAAACCGATTCCGCCTTAGCATCATCCCCCTTATAGCGAACATTGGAAAACTCCGTTTCCCCACAAAGCCCAGGCTCTACATTGGTCACACGAATACGTTTCCCATAAAGATCCGTACGCAAATTTTGGCTAAACTGTTTTACAAAGGCCTTAGTCCCCCCATAAACATTCCCTCCAAAATAGGGCCAATTTCCTGCCGTTGACCCTATATTGATAATATAGCCATCGTTATGCTCAATCATATTGGGAAGAATCAATTGGGTCATTGAGATCAATCCAAGAATATTCGTATTGACCATCGTCTCCCAATCATGAAAATCACAAGATTCGGCAGGCTCTGTACCTAAAGCTAACCCCGCATTATTAATAAGAACGTCAATCTTTTTATAATGTTGTATGATTTCTTCACAGATTTTCTCTGATTGCTTACGATCTGAAACATCCAACTCATACGCTTTAAAATGGCTCCCTAACTGCTCGGAAAGTCTATCCAATCGCTCTTTTCTTCTTGCGATTCCGATCACATGATGACCGGCTGCTACGAATAACGCTGCCATCTCTTTACCAAATCCAGCAGAAACCCCTGTAATGACTATATTCATTGCATACCCCTTTAGCTTTAACTATCTTCAAATTTAAACGAAAGAACATCATCGATATTATCAACATCATAGATTGCCATCAGCAAGCGATCAATCCCTAATGCAACACCACTACATAAAGGTGGCATACGATCTAAATGTGCAAGCAAAAACTCATCTATTCTAACAGGGGCATACCCATAGCTTTGACGGATCATATTTTCAGATTCAAACCGTTTTCGTTGCTCTTCACTCTGTGTGAGCTCCTCATAACCATTTGCTAATTCCAACCCCTTCCAATAGACTTCAAAACGTTTTCCTATAAGATTATTGTGCGGATCTTTTTCAATTTTCGCTAATGAGGCTTGGGAGGCGGGATAACTATGAAGAACCGTAATTTGATCTTTCGGTAAATTAGGCTCAATGAGATGCGTCATCAGAAGATCAAGATATTCATCTTTATGTTTTGGGACAAACGCAAGCGCCACATCATGTTCTTTTAAAGTACTTGCCAACATTTTTTGATCACATATAAACGGATCTATTTTCAATTGAGATAAAAAAAGATCGCGGTAGCTTGTGCGATGAACTTGAATGTGTTGCTTTGAAAGCCGCTGAATTATCGTGACAACTTCATCGATCAACATTGATAAATCATAACCCACTCGATACCACTCAAGCATCGTAAATTCAGGCGTATGCTTACGGCTAAGTTCTCCATCTCGAAACACTTTTCCTAAATAATAGATAGAACCTGAACCCTCCGCTAGAAGGCATTTCATTCGATACTCAGGGGAGGTAGTTAAATACATCGTATGATTAAAGTAAATCCCTGATCCATGATAGTCACTTGTAAAATTTAATAAGGCAGGATCAGGATTTCCATACCCACTCATGATCGGGGGATCGACCTCTAAAACGGCCTCTTCATCAAAATAGTGCCGTATCTCACGAAAGAGTTCTGCTCGTCTAGTTAATCGTTTCATTACGTTATTCTATAGAAATTTAGAAATAAAAAAACCTAGATGGCTCTAGGTTTTTTGGGTGCATACATCAATTAATTAATCTGTGATAACAATTCTTGTGCCTTAGCAATTTGCACAGCGTTTCCACCTTGTAAAACTTCTTCCAAAAGCGGTTTTGCAAGATTCTTATCTAAGTCAAAATACACAATTGCTAAGTCCAATTTCACTTGTTCAGCATCAAACTCATCTAAATTTTGATGAGATCCTACAGATTCAGAAATAATGTCTTTTTTTACACCCTTATTATCTTTAACTGGTGAAGTTTCAATTAAAATATCATCAGAAACAACTTCATTGAGAGTCTCTTGAGCTGCTCCAGTATCTTCTATATCATCGAAAGATATTTCCTGATTCGAAAGATCTTCAACATCAAAGAATTCACTGGATAAACCATCATCTGTATTCGTTTTATCAATTGTCTCTTTTGCTGTATTTACTGCTAAATTCAAATCCTCATCAAAAGAATTAATATCAAAATTAGGTGCTTCAACACTAGAGACGTCAATATTATTCAATGATTTTTCAGATGTGTTCTCTGAATCATCAATATCTAAAGAAGGAAGATCATGTTCTGTCTCAGAAATATCATCGCTCATATCTATTGATAGAGAATCTAAATCTTCATTATCTAAAAGTGCCAGAAAGTCTTTAGTATTATCATCCGTAGTTTGACTAATTAGGTTATTTAACAATACTTCGTCTTTAGCACTTTCATTTGCTATTTCACTTACATTATCTAAAAATTTTGAAGCATCAGGGACATCAGATTTATCAATAACTGACCCGAAATCAATAGCTCCTCCCACTAGATTCTCATCATCTTCACTTTTTTGTGTAGTTTCTGCATTACTCATCAGCTCTGGATAGCTAATATACTCAGATTCCGTAGCTTCAAATGATAAAAATTCTTCAGTATTATTCTGCTCTCCATCTGATAAAAGGGGATCTTTAAACAGAGGATTCACATCATTTTCTTCATTTATAAAATCATCCTTAATATTATCTGCGATTTCATCATATTCCTCTTCATTTATCTGATTTGCTGATAAATCTACTATTTCCTTAGGCTTTTCCTCGCTCACAAAATTTTCTGTAGTTTGTACAGTCTCGTCAATTACTTCTTGTGCTACAGGAAAATCTAAACTGATCGTAGCTACATCTTCTAAAGAGGGATCTGTAATTTTTTTTGAACTATTATCTACTTTTTGGGGTTTAGTTTCGAAACCAGTTAAGTCAAAATCTAATGTTTTAATTGTCTCGCTATCATCAACAAAAGCTTTTTTCGGCTCAGGTTTACTGCTAATTGGTTCTACTGGCTGTGATTCAATCTTTGATTTTGAAGTAGCTAACTTCTCCTCAGGTTTTTCATCAATATTAACCTCACTCAGCTCCAATGAATCAAATATAGAGTCATCTATCTGAAAGTCTTTTTTTGGCATTGATTCTTCATTCAATTTAGCAGACAATTTTGTATTAACTTGCTCCAATTCTGCATCAGAATAATTTTTAACCTCTGATACATTAGAAGGAATATCAATCGTTTTCTTACTCTTCCTTAAATTTTGATCAAGTTGATTGACTCGCTCATCAATAGCTTTATCCTGCTTTTTACGCCTAACAATTATTAAACCTAATGTGAGAATAAACAGACCACCCAATGCGGCTCCAATATACATCATATTGTCTAGCAACAGTTTAAAAATGCTTGGCTCTTCTACAACAGGATCAATTACAGTAAATTTTTTCTTAATAGGAGGAGTCTTAACCTCTGTCGTTTGTGTTGTCTTAGCTTGATTTACTTCGCTTTCCCCTGAAGAATTTTGTGCATTAACAACAGGAGCATTATCTGTTTTAACTTCTTCTGTTTCAGCTAGTTTAAAAGGCGGTTCTGGTAAAACATAAATATATCCTTTGCTCTTAGGAATAAGATCTTCTGGAATATCTTCAGTGACCGTTGTATTAATATCTGAAGACCTATATATCTTAACACCATCATCCTCTGGCTCTTCCGTTGGGGTCACTACAGGAACATTGTTATGTTGTATCGATTTTTGTTCTGTAGGAATAACTAAAACCGATTTTTCAAGCAACACACCTCCTGCTGTAAATGCGCCTGGATTATGTTTCTTGATTAATTCGATCATCTTTTGTGGGGTCATATTTCTAGGCTTAACTTTATTAGCAATACTCCACATTGTTTCGCCTTGTTGAACTGGCCCATATTTTTTTGTGGACGACAGTGATGTTGATTGACTCACCGAATTATTATTCGACTTTACTACCTTTCTTTTTTCTTTAGACTTTTGCTCTTTTTTTGAATCAGATACCTTATTTGATTCTCCGTTTTTCTTATTTTCTTCACTATTAGCTTTATCTAGTAGTTGTGGTTGCGCTTCTGCTTTTGTTTCTACCGTCTTTTGCTCTGCCTTAACTTCTTCTAGTGGTTCAGTTGGTTTACTACTCTCAACTTTTACACTTGGAACATCATTTAATGCGACTCGATTACCATCGGAAGGTAAAGAGTTACCATCAATTTCAATCACACTTTCTTCAATGTCACTAGCTTCTTGTCTAACATTTAGAAACACAGGAATTTCGAAAATTTGTTTATTTCCATCAGCAACACTCCCCTCAACCAATATGGTTATGGCAGGTGTATCTATTGATTCAGTTGAAGTTACTAAGAGAACTCGCCCTCCCTCATTTTCTACTGTAGTTAATGTAAGATCATAAGGAAGAACAGGATAATTAAATTTAAGATACTCAGTTTTCTCAGCGAGCTTAACCTCCCCATCTCCCTTTAGTTTTGCTTCAACTTTTAAAGGCTCATCAATAAATGATGCCGTTTTAAAACTCTCAATTTCTACAGCACTAGAGACAGATAATAACGTTGTAATCGCAATTGCTAATATATTTTTTTTTATCATAGTTTTTCCCATGTATCACATTACTCAACGAATGCTTCAGAATTAGTAAAATTGTGAGTATTTTATCTTAAATACTTTGAATCGTAAAAAAAATCTACCTTTTTTTAAAGAATTTCAACAAGTACGCCATTATATTAAAATCGTCAGCATTCTTCTGACAGGTTCAGCAGCCCCCCACAGCAATTGATCCCCAACTGTAAAGGCTGATAAATACCGATCTCCCATTGCCATCTTTCTTAATCGTCCAATCGGGATATTTAATGTTCCAGATGTTACCGCTGGTGTTAATCGTTTCATTGTGTCTTCTTTATGATTTGGAATTACACTTACCCATTCGTTAGAAGAAGCAATGAATGATTCTATTTCACTTACAGGAATATCGTTTTTTAACTTAATCGTCAATGCCTGAGAGTGACAGCGCATTGCGCCAACCCTGACGCATAAACCATCTACGGGAATAGCAACTTTCGTTCCCAAAATTTTGTTTGTTTCCGCCATTCCCTTCCATTCTTCCCTGCTTTGACCATTAGGAAGCTCACTATCTATCCAAGGAATTAAACTTCCAGCCAAAGGAACTCCAAAAAGATCACATGGGAAATCTTCATGTGATAAAGCAGAAGAAATTTTTCGATCGATTTCTAGAATTGCGCTTGAAGGCGATAAAAGATCCGTCGCTACACAATCCCCTAATGATTTCATTTGAGAAAGGAGCTCTCTCATATTTGAGCACCCGCACCAGATGCGGATTGGTATGTCATTGAACTAACCCATTCAATTAAATTATTTTCAAATAGCCCGCCAAGTGCCATAAGCATTAAACTCACGGTACAGTTTCCACCCACAAAGGTTTTGACTCCTTGATTCAATGCATCATCAATCACTTTACGATTAATAGGATCTAAAACAATGACCGCATCCTCTTCCATCCGAAGTGCAGATGCTGCATCTACCCAATATCCAGTCCAACCTTCTGATTTTAATTTAGGGTAGATTGATTTTGTATAATCACCACCTTGGCAGGTAACAATAATATCCTGAGCTATTAGGGCATCAATAGAATGAGCATCTTGCAAAATTGCCTCTTGATGCTCACTAAAGATCGGGGCATCTCCTCCACTATTAGAGGTAGAGAAGAATGTTGAATGGATTGTTTTAAAGTCGCCTTCCTCTAGCATTCTTTCCATTAGAACAGAACCCACCATTCCACGCCAACCCACAAATCCAACCTTCTTCATCACTATACCCTTTATATCCGTTTATTATTTTAGAAGTGCTGCTACAACCGCATCACCCATTTCTTTGCATCCAACAACCTTACTTCCTGCTTCAGCAATATCCCCAGTGCGAATTCCAGCGCTCAAGACTGACTGAATCGCATTATCGATCTCTTCTGCAATATCATTACGATCAAATGAATACTTAAACATCATGCTGACAGACATAATTGTTGCAAGCGGATTGGCTTTATTTTGCCCTGCAATATCAGGGGCTGATCCGTGGCTAGGCTCATAAAGTCCTTTATTATTCTCATCTAATGATGCAGATGGAAGCATACCAATTGATCCTGTCAACATTGACGCTTCATCCGATAAAATATCACCAAAAATATTACCTGTTAAAACAACATCAAACTGCTTAGGATTACGGACTAATTGCATTGCTGCATTATCCACAAGCATATGGGACAACTTAACCGAAGGATATTCTTTTGCAACTTCTGTAACAACATCTCTCCAAAGTTGTGTTGTTTCTAATACATTCATTTTATCAATGGAACATACTTGTTTAGTTCGTGTCTCGGCTGCTTTAAAAGCAACATGTGCGATTCTACGTATTTCAGATTCCGAGTACAACATCGTATTAAACCCGACTTTCTCACCATTGCGAATTTCTACACCACGGGGTTGACCAAAGTAAATATCTCCAGTTAATTCTCGGACAATTAAAATATCAAGCCCAGAAACTACTTCCTCTTTTAACGTTGACGCGTGTGCAAGCTCTTTAAAAACACGTGCTGGACGAAGATTTGCAAACAATCCTAACTCTTTACGAATAGCAAGCAATCCTTGTTCTGGGCGAATGGGACGAGGTAAATCGTCATACTTCGTATCTCCAACAGCACCCAAAAGAACAACATCAGCGGCTTTTGCTTTTTGCAGTGTTTCATCCGGCAGTGGTTTTCCTGTTTTATCTGTTGCAATACCACCAATCAATGCTTCTTCTAATGTAATGCCTAATTTATATTTTTGATCTACAGCTTTAATCACTTTTACCGCTTCTGCTGTAATTTCAGGACCGATACCATCACCTGGTAAAACAAGAATATGCATAATTTTTCCTTATATAATTTAATTTCTACCTGTATGCCCAAAACCACCTTCGCCACGCGCGGTAGTTTCAAACGATTCAACCTGAGTAAATGATGCTTGTATCACGGGTACAATGATCATTTGCGCAAGACGTTCTCCGACTTCTATTGTAAAAGCCGTTTGACTTCTATTCCATGCAGAAACCATAAGTTCTCCCTGATAATCTGCATCAATTAACCCTACTAAATTTCCTAAAACAATTCCATGCTTAACGCCTAAACCCGATCGTGGAAGGATCATTGCCGCATAATGTGGATCTTTTAAATAGATCGCCATCCCCGTTTTAATTAAAGTCGTCTCATTTGGCTGCAATGTAATAGGCTCTGACATCATGGCTCTGAGATCTAACCCCGCTGAACCTTCTGTCGCATAATTTGGCAAAGGAAATTCTGTTCCTAATCTTTGATCTAAAATTTTATATTCTACTTGTAACACAAAAACTATCCTTTATTGTTATCCTTGAATTTCCATTGAATCTCGACGTGCAATTTGTCGATCTTTATCATATCGATCATAAACACCGCTTGAGTATTCAAATGTAAGTACGGATTCTAATGATTGCAATTCAACGCCTAAAAGTGGCAAATCATTTTTAGTCGTCGTTCCATCAACCTGCATTGATAAATAATGGTTCATTGTAAAGGGGGCTTTAGGAATCCAACCTGTTGTTTTAGCCATCAGCCACGCAAAAAAGTTAGGCATTTTTCCAACTTTTTTAGGAGATATATGAGCACACTGCAATGCCTTTTTAATAAGCTCAATAAACGTTAATGTTTCTTTTCCCGCAAAGTTATATACTTTGCGGTCTAAATCCTGTTTTTCTAATAACGAGACAATGCCATCAACCACATCCATTACGTATACAGGCTGTAATTTTGATCGACTACTCGGGATCATCATATAAGGGACAACAGCTACCAGATGAATCAATTGATCCAATAATGGTGCACGTTTTCCAAACATAAATGCAGGGCGTACAATCGCATATTGCACAAAACTATTTTTTAGTGTCTCTTCAAGGATACGTTCACCTTCGTATTTACTTTTGTAATACTGGCTATTTGCATCTTCAGAAACACCAAGCGCACTGACATGAATGATTTTTTTAACTTTTAATTCTTTTGCGAGTTTTGCAATTCTTTCAACATAAGAAGTATGTGCAACTTTAGATCGCTTCTTATTACCATCAAATGTTCCAATCAAATTAATAATATAATCAGAATGTCTCATCAATTCAGTCAAGGCTTTGTCTTCTTTTGGATAGGTATAAAATTTAACATTCGAAAACTGACGAGTATCCTCTTGAGAATTCAACTGTCGCGTTAAATTGACAATTTGATGTCCTTCTTTAGCAAGTTTTGCTATCAAGCGATATCCAAGATATCCACTCCCACCAAAAACTGTGATCTTTGCCATAACACCCTTTTATCTCTAAATTTTATAAAATATTCATGCATTCTATCCAATGCAGATGAATGAGTAAATATCAAAGAGAAATGATTTTTACATTAAAAAGGGATAAAATCACACTATTTTAAATAATCGAGATTTTTATGCGTAATTACTTTGGTACCGATGGTGTAAGGGGTAAAACAGGTCAATTTCCAATGACACCGGATTTCATTCTAAAACTGGGTTATGCCGCTGGAAAAACACTTGCACGGGAAGGTGCTCGCGTACTCATTGGCAAAGACACTCGAATCTCTGGTTATATGTTTGAATCCGCGCTCGAAGCAGGTCTTACATATGCGGGCGTTGATGTTGCTTTAACAGGCCCCATGCCCACTCCCGCAATTGCTTATCTAACCCAGACATTAGATACATTGGCTGGATGCATGGTTTCCGCATCCCATAACCCATTCTATGATAATGGCATTAAGTTTTTTGGCGAAGATGGGCAAAAACTCGCGGATAGCATTGAGCTTGAAATCGAAAAGCAAATTGATGAACCTCTTCTACCTGCCGAACCCAAAAACTTTGGAAGAGTTAGAAGAATTACAGATGCAGCAGGTCGTTATATTGAATTTTGTAAAAGTACCGCAAAAGGTCTTAATCTAAAAGGATTGACGATCGTACTAGACTGTGCAAATGGTGCCACTTATCACATTGCACCTTATGTATTTACGGAGCTTGGCGCTAAAGTTATTACCATTGGAACAAGTCCAAATGGTTTTAATATTAATGACAATGTCGGTTCTACTCAGCCTGCTGCATTACAAAAAAAAGTATTAGAAGAGAAAGCAGATTATGGAATCGCTTTTGATGGTGATGGCGATCGACTCCTCATCGTGGATGATAAAGGTGCTATTTATGATGGCGATGATATTCTCTATCTCATCGCGACTCATCGAAAAGAAAAGGCAATCGTCTCTACCATAATGAGTAATTTGGGGTTTGAGCATGCGTTAAAAGTTGAAGGCATTGAGCTGATTCGTGCAAAAGTAGGTGATCGTTATGTTCTTGAGCAACTTAAAGCGCACAATC
>CAZBKP010000017.1:0-15110 GCA_964492525.1 uncultured Cardiobacteriales bacterium | reverse complement strand
ACGATCTCATTGAAAAAGAGGGGATTAAACGGAGCCACAGTGCAATTGAAAAGGCTGATCTCGTTCTTTGGATTCATGACAGTCAGAAACCATTTAATACAGATATTAAGCCTCTTCCTCATCTCAATACGCCTGTGATTCATATCCTGAATAAAATTGATCTTTCGCATGTTAAAGAAGGTGAACACTCTGGCTATATCGCGATCTCTGCTAAAAATGGGATCGGGATAGATTCACTCAAATCCAAAATCTTAGAAGCGGTGCATTATCTCCCTTTTGAAGGGACATTTAGTGCAAGAGAGCGACATATCCTCTCCTTAGAAGAGGCGCTTCAGCATCTCAAACAAGCTCAACAGCTTCTTGAGAATGCGCATAGCATTGAAATTGTTGCTGAAGAAATCCGTCTATCACTTAATGCATTGGGTTCAATTGTTGGTAAGTTTACGACCGAAGATCTTTTAGGCGCGGTATTTTCTAGTTTTTGCGTGGGAAAATAAAAAACATAACTCATTGTATTAATATTTGAATTATTTGTTTAATAACTCTTATCTGACCATTAATCTTTTTAAATTGGTGGTTTTTAACAATTGGTACTATCCTTAATACATAGTCTTAATCATTCATTAAAAGGAGACACAAAATGAGTATTAATCGTGATAATGTTAAAAATCTACAAAAAGCCCCTCTTATTACTCCTACTGATTTAGATACAAAAGGAGTTGCGGAAATTTCTGGTGCATTAAATGCTGTACTTGCAGATGTTTTTGCACTTTATCTCAAAACTAAAAACTTCCATTGGCATGTAAGTGGTCCTCACTTCCGTGATTATCATCTACTTCTCGATGATCAAGCATCTGAAATTATCGGAATTTCTGATGATATTGCAGAGCGTGCCCGTAAAATTGGTGGAACAACATTACGTTCTATTGGGCAAATCGCTCAATTACAACGCATCAAAGATAACAATGCAGATTACGTTGAACCTGCAGATATGCTTGCGGAGTTAGTTGAAGATAATAAACTACTTGTTCGTTCTTTACGTGCGATCCATGAAGTTTGTGAAAAATATGGTGATACTGCAACCTCTAGCATGTTAGATGACTGGATAGATCAAGCAGAAAGACGCACATGGTTCCTTTTTGAATCCTCAAAAGGTGCTAAAACATCAGGTCACTAAATACTAGATAAAAACTAAAATGGATCATGGAATTTAAGGAGTAAAAAAATGTCAACAAATAATCCTTTTCAATCAATGGGAAATCGTCAGAATTGGTGGTTATCTGTTGTAATCGGTGTTCTGATAATTGCTGTGGGTATTTGGTTTCTGCTTACCCCTCTCGCAACCGTCTTAGCGTTTTCTTACTTCCTTGCATTCCTTTTCCTTTTAACAGGAATTTCGGAGATCTTTTCAATCTCCTATACCCATCAGAGTTGGGGATGGGTGCTAGTATCGGGCTTACTTGATATCTTTATTGGTATTATGTTTCTAAGCCTCCCCCCTGCTCAATTAGTTGTTCTTGCGACTTTCCTTGTAGGATTCTGGATTCTATTTAGATCAATCCTTGGGATTGGTATTGCGCTTCAAGCAAAACATGCAGGACTCAATGTTTGGAAAATGCTAATGACTTGGGCAGTGATCGGTGCGATATTGGCTTTCATTTTCTTAATGTCACCTTTAATCGCAAGCGGATTTATCGCATTCATGATTGCGCTCTCTTTCATTTTCTACGGCATTTTCGAGATTTCATGGGGGATGTATCTTAAACGTTAAGAATAAGGATACAGCCTGTTGAAAACACTAAGATTAAAAGCATAGATTGAAACCTATGCTTTTTATTTGCATATTTATAATAAGGAATCCATAATATTTTTTTAAAACAAAAAAATTTCTCATGATAAAACGTTTCTATTTCTTAATCCTACTATTTTCATTACACAGTCCTTTATTTATTTCTGCTAGAACTGTAAGAAGCTTAGATGAAGTTCCAAACACCATACAATATTCAGAAGGTAAAAATCATTACTCTTCACAGATGAGTGGGGTAGAACAAAAAAAACATTATAATAATTTACCCAAAGGACTTTCTGAAATAAATTTTATTAATTGGCTTGCTCCTGATAAAAATAGCTCTAATTTAATATTTACCGGCATTAAACCATGGGGAAAAAATCAGACTTATATTGGAGTGGCTTGTTTTGCAAAAGATGAAAAAGAGAAACTAAATCTAACCAATGTAAGCCAGCAATGTTCCCCATACACAGATGAAGAGCTTTTTATCGGCGTATTTCAGTGGAAAGACCAACAATTCACACCCATTGCAAAATCAAAAGATAAAATTGACCTAAAAATTTCATGGAATCATTCACAGTTAGACTACCCTGTAGAATTAGATCTTCTTGATGAAGAAAATAGACAATTCTCTCCTTATAGGTACGATAAGCTTGACTTAGCTCCTTATAAACTCTCCAACACTATAACTGCTTTTGGACTTAGATCTAGTTTCTTTGAAAGTTATTCTGGGGGAGGGGCGTATTTTGAAGCTCTGCATCTTTTTATTATTAAAGATGGAGATATCCTTAATATTTTTTCTGAACCTGTTTATTTTTTTAAAGATATTGCTGGTAATTGGAATGACGATAGTACTCGACAACATGATATTACTGAAGGGAAAAATATTGTACTTGTTCTCAATTCAAAAACCGACGGCTTTCATGATCTACAAATTAAAAGTTTAGATTCTAACTGGAAGAAAACATTTATATGGTCTAAAAAAGATGAAAAATATAATCCCAAAAAGTAAGTTACTAAGAAATCAAATCAATATATAATTTCCTTTATAGAAGCAATATAAGTCCAACATGAAAACGCAAAACTATATTACTAAACTAGTAATTCTTCCTTTATCCCTACTTTTAATTCCAATTATTTTTTGGATATTTTCATGGCGATGGAGTGAGTCAACACACTATAATGATTTCGATCATTTCCTTTTTTGGATTACAGAAACGGGGAATGCTCCTTTATATGCAGGAGTAACCTCTCTTATTCTTTCAGTCATCTTGTCTTTCATATGTAGGCGACATATGAATTGGATGATTATCTTTTTGTCTGTCTTTATTCTGCAACTATCGACTCAAGTTATCAAAAGTGGGCTTAAATTCACATTTGCTGAACCACGTCCTTATATGAGTTACTTGATTAAAGAAGGGGTAACTCCTACTGAGTTTTATTCTCAAAATCGTAAAAAAAGAGCTGAAATTGTCACGGAGACTGTCGCTAACGATCATAATACGCCTGTATGGTTAAAACAACATTGGGCAAAAGAGACAGGGTTTTCATTTCCATCAGGGCATACTACATTTGCAGTAACATGGTTGTGCATATTTTTAGGATTCTTATCAACTCGTAGCCGAATAAACAAAATTGCGATCTCCATAATTTATATTTGGTCTCTACTTATGATTGTTAGCCGTCTTGTCTTAGGCATGCACTTCCCTATTGATGTTTTTATTGGAACGTTATTTCCTCCCATATTGTGCTATTTTTACTTTGGTTGGTTATCTAAAAATATTGGTTCAATTAAACAGAAAATTAGTCGCTACTACACCATTCGATAACCATTATTTAAGATATTGTTTATTGAACTGGCCAACCGAATGATTGTGTAATCTGAATTTTAAATGTTTCAGGTAATGGAAGCTTGCCATATAAAATTCCATTATATTGATCTCGCACAACATTATTTAAGCCAAAAGCTGCGCTAAAAATACCCGCATTTTGAAAGAGTGCACCAATAGGATAGTGATTCAATCGGTCATCTGGTGAAGTATATACAAATGTCAGCGGTGCCTTAAAGCGTTTTGTATAATTTCCCCCAAGCACTTTACCTAGCTGATTTTTCTCCGCACTGTAAAGCCAAACCCCCTCTTCATTCACGACATAGATATTGATTAATTGATTATTATCGGCAGTTGGTGCGGTTCTGTGTCCATTATCACGATTAATTCCCCAAGTTGCCCACAAAAGATTGCTAAGCAATTGGTTTGAGATTGGCTTATCAGAAAAAGTTCGAGAGGAGTGCCTTTTCGAAAGCGCTTCCATAATAGGCAATCCACCTTCAATTTGTGGGTTTGGTAAATGTAATACTTCTTCCTTTTGTTCTGATTTAGCCAAGCTAAAATTCAGCATAAAACTCATTAATAAGATAATCCATTGTTTTTTCATAGTTTATTCTCTCTCTAAAATAGAATATTAGTCATTGTTCTTTCTTCGAAAATATAAGCACAACAATAATCCCAAAAATATAAATAGATATACAAACACATACTTTCCTATTTTTTGTCTGTTTTCTAAGTTAGGGTCTGAAACCCAACTTAAAAATGCAGTCACATCTTTAGCATACTGCTCAGCGGTTTGTGGAACAGGCGGCGAACCTTTAATATCTGAATGATACTCAATATCACCATCATGAAGTTGTTGCTTCATCCCTATCATTCCTCCAGGAAAATAATAGTTAAATACAAAAGGATCATATTCAGATGAGTTATCTTCATAACCCGTTAAAATTGCGTAGACATAATCACTACCATGAAGACCATAAGGTAAGAAAAGATCAAACAAGAATTGTGGAAATCCTCGATCATAACTTCTTGCTCGAGTAATATAACTTAGATCTGCAGGTACTTTTCCATTATTTAAATACTTCGCTTCCTGCTCATTTAAATAAGGGGATGAAAAAGAGTCTAATAGATTTCCTACTCGCTCTGTCTCCTGACCATCATCAAGAATCTCTTTAAAGCTATAACTTTCTGCAATTTCTTTAGCTTCTTTATCTGATAATTCAGGTCCACCAGGAAGCGTTAAAGTACGGAATTCAAGATATTCCATACTATGGCATGCACGGCATTTTTCCTCATAAACCTGCAATCCTCTACGTAGTTGCAATTTATCATAGGCACCATTGATACCACCAAAGCTCCATATCTGTCGTTCAGGAGTTTTTACAGTTGTCTCGGCAAAGCCAAAAGAGAAAATAATGCAACAAGTGATTACAAATTGCGTAAAAATTTTTCTATATTTCATAACTTAGTCCTGCTTTTCTAAATAAAAGCGCAACGGCATAAGAATAAAAAAGTACGCGAAGTAGAAAAGTGTCGATAGTTGAGAAGCGGGACGTATCCATCCTGCCTCTTTTCCTGTCCCAAGAACCCAATCCATAAGGCTTGGTCCCACAAGAGCTTTTGAACCAAGCCAACCTAAGAACATGGCATTTAAAATCCAAAGCCAGAATCCCAAAATCACAATAGGACTTCTATTTCGAAAACGCGCTTTAGAGGTATCTAGCCAAGGTAATAAAAAGAAAACACCTACTGCAAGCGCCATCGCTCCAAGCCCTACTAATTCATTGGAAAAACAACGTAATATTGAGAAAAGTGTTAAAAAATACCACTCAGGAGAAACAAGTGCGGGGGTTACAGTTGGATCTGCTTTCACAAAATTATCCACATGACTTAATGCATTCGGAATAAAAAATACGCCCCAAGTAAATAACATTAAAAATAGAGTCATTTTTATAAAATCATCCAACGTAAGATGATAATTAAAAAGCGGGCGTTTAAGCTCTTCGGGAGTGAGTGGTTTTTTCATCGCATCGGCAAAGGCTACCTTCACTGTTCGGATATGTATAATGCTAAGTAGTACGATAAAAAGAGGGATAAGAAAGTGAAATACATAAAAACGTCCTAATGTCGGTGTACCAACTGCAAACCCTCCTGTCACATACTCATGAAGTGTATCCCCTATAAAAGGAATCGCTTTAGCAAATCCAGTAATTACAGTTGCCGCCCAATAACTACGTTGCCCCCAAATGAGACTGTATCCTAAAAATGCAGTAATCATAATCAATAAATAGAGCGATACGCTAATGAACCACATTTTAATATAGGGGCGACGATAAACGTTGTAGTAAAGTGCACGAAAAATATGGAGATAACAAGCAAGAAAAAATAGAGATGCTCCGATCGCATGAGCATTACGGAGTAGCTCACCATTTTTAATGTTTCGAATAATATGAATAATCGAGTCAAAGGCTAAATCTGCCGTAGGCACATAAAACATTGCCAAGAAAATGCCTGTGATAATTTGTATCAATAGCATTAATATCAGCAGCGAGCCCGCTCCAAAATGCCAAAGTTTTTTAGATAGGCTAAGTCGTTTGATGAACTCTTTTAAGCTAATCGTGACGGTATCTTTTTTCATCTAGACCTCGCTAACACCTACGCGAATTTTTAAACCATCAGGATGAAAGGCATAATCAGGAACTTTTAAATTAGATGAAGCAGGACCTTTAATCACTCTACCAGAAGTATCAAACTCTGAACCATGGCACGGGCATGACCAACCAATAAATTCATCCTGTTTTTCTATAGGGATACAGCCTGCATGAGGACAATTTCCTAGAACAACTAGCCATTGTTCAAACCCCTTTTTAACGCGATTCTCATCTAACTCAGGATCAAGCAATATAGGATCGTTATCTTTAGCTCTTGCAGCTTGTATCTCTGCTTCTGTACGATGTCGCACTAAAATTAATTTCCCCTGCCAAAGCCTGCGCAAAATTTTCCCAGGCGCGATGTCGGCTAAATCAATATCTATAGGTGCTCCACTTGCTTCAGTTTTACTATCAGGCCCAAGACTTGTAACAAGTGGCCAACTTGCGATCGCAACACCTGCAACACCCACAATTTTAGTTAATGTACATAAGCAGTCTCGTCTTTCTGTCTTGACCTCAGGTTCAGCTGATTCAATACTCTTTTTTTGATCATCCATAAGTTAAGAATCCTTACTCACTGTGGCATCAATTCTTTTTATGATATCTTTAAATCGCTTATCTGCAATACCTGGAGCTTTAAAAGTTCGAAAATACTCTGGAAGCTCTGCATCACCCACTTTGACAATCATCACCATCCCTTGAGCATAATGTGGTGTACATTTAATTCCGTAAAATCCTGCATTGTCATATGTCACTTCAATCTCTTCATCAATTTTACCTAAAAATCCTTTATACCCTTCAGGAGATAGCTCTTCAATGGATGCGGCATTATGACTTTTATGCGTACGAATAAATTTCACTGTATCCCCCGGAGAGATTTCAAGATAATCAGGCTCAAAAACCATAGGTCCAGCGGCTCCTCTTGTCTTCATAAGAACATTATGAACTTCAGAAAATGCAGGTGCTGAAAAAAATAGCATACTGATAGTACAAACTGTCTTGAATAATTTCATGATTTTTCTCCTAAGTTTTAAAAGGTCAAGTTATCTAATGAGTCTGGTTGCTGAAAAGAGATAAAGCTACTATGATTTTCTCCTTTTTGCTCAATCGTGGCGGTCACGTTAAAAACATCTGCAATTCTTTGAGGTGTGAATATCTCTTTGGGTGTTCCAATGGCAACAATCTTGCCTTGATCCATTACCATAACGCGATCACAAAACATCGCAGCATGATTGAGATCGTGTAGTGCGCTCACAATAGTTAATCCTAATTTCTTGACTAAAGATAATAACCCTAGTTGATGCTTAATATCTAAATGATTCGTTGGTTCATCCATAATTAATATTTCAGGCTGTTGAGCCAAAGCTCTCGCAATATGTAACCGTTGTCTTTCTCCACCTGAAAGTGTATGCCAATAACGATTACAGAAATGCGTCATTCCCACTTGAGCCAATGCATTTTGCACAATCTTTTGATCTACTTCTGACCAAGGATTTAATAAGCTTAAATGAGGCGTTCTTCCAAGAGAAACCGCTTGCATAACTGTTAATCGATCGGTTGTATTCGCTTGCTGTTCCACAAGGGATAAAATTTTTGCGATATCACGACGGTTATACTGTTTTAATGACTTACCTTTTAGCAAAATATCACCAGCATTAGGACAACGTAATCCTGCTATAAGAGAGATAAGTGATGTTTTCCCAGAACCATTAGGGCCTACAATGCCAAGAAATTCTCCTTGATATAACGAAAAAGAGAGGTCATCAATAATTTGGTTTCGCTTTATCGTCGAATTGAGTGATCGAACATCCATGATGGGTTCTTTGGTTTTCACACTATTATTCATTATTGTGAATATCTTCCTCGTATTAGAATTAGAGAAAATGCAGGTGCTCCAATTAGTGCAGTAATAACTCCAATAGGTAAAACTTGTCCCTTGATTAAAATTCTTGAAACAACATCTGCCGCAATTAAAAATATTGCCCCCATTAGAGCACTTATTGGCAATAAACGTCTATGCTCTGTCCCAACAATCAGACGCGCAGCATGAGGAATAACTAAACCAACGAAACCGATTGCGCCTACAATAGAAACCATAATTGCGGTCATCCCTGTTACAGCGGTAATAAGAATAATTCGAGTTTTTTGGACAGGGATTCCTAAGGATGCAGCAGACTCTACTCCAAACGTAAAAGCATCTAATGCACGTGTATAACAAAAACAAAGTGTAATTCCGATAAGCGTAATAGGAACCGCCAATGTAACATCAGGCCATCTTACACCACTTAAATTGCCTAATAGCCAAAACATAATTCCTCTTGCTTGTTCTGCATTTGCAGACTTTGTAATAATTAATGCCGTTAATGCATTAAAGAGTTGAGAGCCTGCAATTCCTGCCAAAATAATATAAGTAGCAGCTGAAGATCTATTCCCTCCAGCCACTAAAGCTAGAATAATTACAAATAAAAATGCAACAATTGCGCCAATAAAGGCACCAAAAGACATCGTAATCAATCCAGCACCAAAGCCTGTTAAAGCGACCAAGACAGCACCTGCCGAAGCTCCCGCTGATATTCCTAATAAATATGGCTCAGCAAGTGCATTTCGTAGAATTGATTGCAATACAACACCTGAAACAGCCAAACAAGCTCCACAACTTGCAGAAACAATAGAACGTGTAAGACGATAATTCCAAACAATTCCTGCATCTAAAGCATCTACATCAAACTCCATTGCGAAGAATTTATTCCCAAGGGTTTGAAGAACGTGTTGCCAAGGAATTACCGTTTCTCCAATCGAAATACCGATCAATATTGCAAATACAAGTAGGACACTTACCCAAATGCTATGGAATACAAAACGTGCACAAATACGGAGCACGTTTGCTACATAATGATTAGACTGATGCATATGCTTCTACAAGATCCATTCACTATTGAGTAAGCTTAAATTTGGTAATTGCATCTGCGACTTTTTCTAGTCCATCAATTGTACGTACTCCCGCATTCATCGTTTGTACATCAATAACGATCAAATGATCATTTTTAACCGCAGGAATAAGTTTTGTTACTGGATCTGACTTAAGAAATTTCATCTTAACTTCCCAGTCATCTGCAGGAAAACGGCGACGAGTCATCTCTCCTAACGCAATAATAGATGGATTTGCCTTAGCGATCGTTTCCCAACCAATTGTTGGCCACTCTTCAGAAGAGTCAATGATATTTTTAAGCCCTAAAGTCGACGCAATATATGCAGCAGGCCCTAGATTTCCAGCAATATATGGATCTAATTCAAGATCTGCACTTGAAAACCAAAAAACAATTGAGGTTCCATCCTTTATCGCCGCCACACTTTTCTTAGCTGCTTCTTCTCGAGCTTTAAGATTAGCTATGAGCTCTGCCCCTTTCTTTTGCACATTAAAAATTTTAGCTAAATCTTCAATCTCTTGGTAGACAAGTTCAATTTGAAACATGCTTTTGCGAACACCGTCACCACCATCTTCATTGTCTTTTGCACAATCAGCAGGTGCTGAGTAAACAGGGACGTTTAGCTCTTCAAACTGTTCATAACTCGCTACTGCACCCGCAGGACCGATCTGCCATTCAAATTGATTCGCAATCATATCTGGCTTCTGACCAATAATACCTTCAAAGCTAGGAATATTCTGTGAGATAACGGGAATCTTATCGTTTGCTTCTTTAAACTCATCTAATACAGGGCTAAACCATAATGCCGTTCCAGCTACACGGTCTGAAAGTCCTAAAAGATAGAGAATTTCCGTACTATTTTGCCCAATGGAAACGACTCTCTCAGGTGCTTTAGTAAAAGTTAAATCCCGCCCACAATTTTTAATTGTGAGAGGATAAGTTGTCTCTTGTGCAAAAGAAAGCGTACTAGAAATAGTAAAAGCGACCCCCAAAGTAACAAAGGTGCGTAGTAGTTTGCTTTTTAACATACAGTCCTCCGATTCATCGAATAAACACCAAACATTTATCTACATCTATGGAGTATGTTATAAAACGTGAATAACAGTGTTTTATATAATGGTTGTAGGAACTCAAACCTGTCTACCTCACTATCATTCATTCGTCGTATGGATCATCCCGCCCATAAAGAGACAAATACAAGCGATGGTAGGTTTCCTGGCTTACGCATAACGTTCATCTATCAACCTTCCCATAATGTTAATTACAGTGGTCTGTAGGTAATTCTACAAAAGATAGAAAAACTATCGTTTACAGTTGCGGGTACAGCTATGGCTTTAGACATCTATGCCTATCCATATTCCCTTAATGAGATACTACCTCTAAAAATAATAAATTTAGGACAGTAAAACATTATTCCATCCGTTTAAAGTCTAGATATGACAAAGATTTTAGTCAAGAAATAAGAATCTCAAATAAGCCTTTTGTTAAGCCTTTTTTTCAATTTTCCGCGTTACTGTAGGAAATTGCTATTCTCAAGTTATAACCTTAATGCATAAACACTTTTACGCATAAGAGTATTTCTTGATATAAATCAATCACCAACTTTCAAAAGAACAACAATTGCTATTTAAAAAAGGTCACCCAGAAATTGGGAAGCCAAATATCCAAAAGCAACGCCAACAATTATGAAATAAAAAATCCCCCAAATAGCGGCTTCTTCACTTGGTGGACCATATTTATTCATCTTTTCAGTACCTGGCACCAATAATAACGCAAGGATAAAGAGAATATTTAGATAAGGGACAAAAATAAGTAGAGCTACATACGCAGGTAAATTCAAATCATGGCAACGTAATGCTGAATGTCTAAAAAAGAAATATGTTGGAAGAATAGAGAATACAAATAGGCACGCTTTCATCCAATCAACAAGCTCAGCTCCTTTCATAATAGACAGTATGATCAATCCAATTGTAAAAACTAAAGAGACTGCATCCATGTAATGTAAACGCCCATATCTTCCATCTATCTGAAATCCTAAAAAATTAGGTTTTTCAGCAAGAACAATTTCAGAATAATAGTACCCTGGTAACTCTCTACTTTGTTTTTCACTTTGATCTTCAGTTTTTGCTTCTTGCCCTAAGAACTTTATGCCAGAGTCCTTCTCTTTTTTTGTTGACTTGGGAGATCTTACAATACTATTTCTATCAAGATTTCCGTTTGGAGATATCGCATTTATATTATCTTTTTTAGGGTTTTGCTGAGATGGCTTAGCTTTAGTACCTCCCACTAAAGCTTCATCACTCGTTTGATTTTCTAAAACATAGACTTTCACACCTTTTTGTTCTAGTGCTTTTTTCCATTTAGTTGCTTGATCAATGTCTAAATTTTTCCTTAGAATAACTGGCTTCCCTGAAAATAGAACTGGGATCTTATCTGGTGTTAATTTTAATAGCGTACCAAGATGTATTTTAGTTAACTCACGGTCAACGCCTTGAAAAGTTTCGCCTTTAAAAACAACATTAAATTTCTTATCCATAAGTTATTCTCAAATCAAGGAGATATTACTTGTATATTACAATTTATTGAAAGATAAATTCAAATAAAAACTTCCACAATAATTTAAATAATAAGAAAATACATCATGGATCAACATTCCGTTATAGCAATACACATTTAATCTCTTTTTATTCAATAACTATTTGTAAACATGAGATTTATCAAACAATAGCATAGACACACATGATATAGTCGCATCATATTTTATATCCATCGGAGTTTCTTTATGTGCGAACAAAAATTAGCGAATCCTGGTCCTCTTGGATTAATGGGATTTGGAATGACAACAGTTCTATTAAACATACACAATGCAGGCTTTTATCCTATCGTTACAGCAATAGTTGCAATGGGTATTTTTTGTGGTGGGTTGTCTCAAGTAATCGCAGGAATTTTAGAGTTTAAAAAAGGAAATACTTTTGGTATGACCGCTTTTACCTGTTATGGTTTCTTTTGGCTCTCATTAGTTGCAATTTGGTATTTTCCTGATACCACTACAGTTGTACGAACTCCTGCAACATTCCTTGGAATTTATTTATTGATATGGGGAATTTTTACCTCTTTTATGTTCATAGGTACATTAAAATCAAATCGCGCAACTCAACTTGTATTTGGAACATTAGCTGTTCTTTTCTTCCTTCTTGCAATCGGAAATATGATTGGGAGTAAAGGTATATTAAACTTCGCTGGGTATGAAGGAATTATATGTGGAAGTATCGCTATTTATACTGCAATGGCAGAAGTAATCAATGAACAGTTTGGGAAAAGAATTTTGCCACTTGGCTAATCTATATGCATAGTGATAGGCGTATATATTTAAAAGAGTTAATATTAATATCGTGAGTACTTAATACAACCGCCTATCATAGGTTATACAAAACGGATAATTACACAAAAATCGAGGATGCACGTTCTGAACTCGGAAACCTTACTCATGGTTCTAATGCAAATATTCTAAAACTTCCCTATATTACGTCATCTATACCACAATTCATTTGCGTAATAAAAGAGTTAAGATAAAGATTAAATATAGTTTTAAATTTAAATAGATTCAAATCGCATTGTATTAGAATGCTGAATATAGTAAATATCATAAAAATAGGAATAATCATATGAAGTTAAGAAAATACTACCTTATCTTCGCACTCATAATATTGATCGTGCAAGTTTTATCTACAACTCTTGCCATTTTTTGGGAAGATATGCCCTCTTCATTTTCCACAGTAATGGCAATTATTATTCCCTCAA
Organism: uncultured Cardiobacteriales bacterium; assembly: GCA_964492525.1. Classification (GTDB taxonomy): domain Bacteria; phylum Pseudomonadota; class Gammaproteobacteria; order Cardiobacteriales; family Wohlfahrtiimonadaceae; genus Wohlfahrtiimonas. Next base: position 2,110 of record CAZBKP010000017.1, on the reverse strand, counting down.
TTACTATTGCACAACTATTTGTTTCCGATCATAAAAGAGGAACATCAAACGAAGAAGCTAAGACTCTCACAAGTTTTTCTTTTATTCTTTTTTGGTTTCTATCAGTACTGTACGCTTTTCTTGCTATCATTGGAATATTTCTATGGGAATTTGGCTTAACAGACACCTTATTCTTGTTACAACACCCAACACTAGTATCACAGCTCATCCTAGGTGAACATATTGATATCAATCTACTTTTAAAAATATTCTGTATTGTCTTTATTGTGTTATCACTCATTATGTATGCTGCCTTTAGCTACTTCTTTGGCCCTTATACAAGAAAATTGGCAAAGCGTTTTCAAAAAGAAAATCAGTAATTAGTCGTATTTCTATAAATTTAACAATTCCTTGTTTGTAATCATGTAATTTATCACAGTACCTTCTATACCTAAAAAACTGATGGACTGTGTATTTTAGGAGCGAAGGAATTGTATGCATAAGCATCGCTATTTATACTGCAATGGAAGAAGTAATCAATGAACTGTTTAGAAAAAGGATTTTGTCGTTTGGTTAATCTATATTCATATTGTTAGGCGTGTACATTTAAAAGATTTCATATTAATATCTTGGATTCTTTGCTTTTACTGATATAAAAATGGAGTCTTTAATGCAATCGCCTATCATATGCTATACAAAAACAGATGAATCCCCACTTTTGGCAACCTACTCTTTTTTGCCAATGGTACGAGCGATTACACAAAAGGCAGGGATAGAAGTTGTATTAAAAGATATTTCTCTAGCAGGGCGTATTCTTGTTTTATTTCCTGAGATCCTTAAGGATGCGCAAAAGGTCGATGATGCACTTTCTGAGCTTGGAAAGTTAACCTCAGATCCTGATGCGAATATCGTAAAACTTCCGAATATTTCGGCCTCTGTTCCGCAATTGATCCGCGCGATCAAAGAGCTTCAAGACAAAGGGTATGCAATTCCTAATTATCCTGAAAATCCTAAAAACGATGAAGAGCAGACATTAAAACAACGTTATGCAAAAGTACTAGGATCTGCTGTGAATCCCGTCCTCCGAGAAGGAAATTCTGATCGGAGAGCACCGAAGGCGGTGAAATCTTATGCAAAGCAACATCCTCATTTTATGGGGCAGTGGAGTACAGATTCAAAAACTGATGTCGTCAGTATGGCTTCAGGGGATTTTTATGGATCAGAGCAATCTGTGACGATTCAAAAGGCAACACAATTCAAAATTGTATTTGAGAGTGAAAAGGGCACTACTACTGAATTAAAACCGTGGGCACCTCTTTTAGAGGGAGAAATTATCGATGCTGCGGTCATGGATATCCGTGCGCTTAAAGAATTTGTTCGAGATGCTGAATTGCACTCGAGAAGCCAAAGGACGTTGCTCTCTGCACATCTCAAAGCAACCATGATGAAGGTCTCTGATCCCATTATGTTCGGTGCGATTGTTGAAGTATATTTTTCACCCTTGTTTGAAAAGTATGGCGATACTTTAAAAGCGCTTGGCGTTAATTTACGCAATGGACTTGGAGATCTCTATCAAAAGATTAAAGGTTCGCCTAAAGAGAATGAGATCAAAGCAGCTATTGATTCTATTCTTTCGACACAATCCCCCGTTGCGATGGTGAACTCAGAATTAGGCATTACTAATTTTCATGTTCCCTCGGATGTGATTGTGGATGCTTCGATGCCTGCAATGATTAGAGCGGGTGGCAAAATGTGGGACAACAAAGGTAAAAAACAAGATACCTTAGCGATGATTCCTGATCGCTGCTATGCAGGGGTGTATAAAGTAGTGGTTGAGGATTGTAAAAAGAACGGTGCATTTGATCCGAAAACCATGGGAACGGTTCCAAATGTTGGGCTAATGGCGCAAAAAGCAGAAGAGTACGGCTCTCACGATAAAACATTTGAAGCAAAAGAGAACGGAACCTTTAAAGTCATTTTAGAAAATGGTGACGTTGCGATCACTCATAAGGTGAATCAAGGGGATATTTTTGGAATGTGCCAAACGAAAGACCTTCCGATTCAGAATTGGGTTTCATTAGCCGTAACGCGGGCTCATCTCTCAGGAATGCCTGCAATCTTCTGGCTGGAT
>CAZBKP010000016.1:0-15290 GCA_964492525.1 uncultured Cardiobacteriales bacterium | reverse complement strand
AAGGGGCATAGCTATCTTGAAAAGTATATCCGTAATATAAATATCTGAACTCTTCAACTGTGAAGTTATCATCAAGTGATTTTAATCTCTCAAAAAGCTTAGGATAAAAAAATGGAGAATTTGGATCTTTAATAGCGTTTTCAATTTTAGGATAGTCAGGAGGGGGATTTTTAATCTCTTGGGCAAAAGAAAATGTTGATAAAAATACCAAGAGTGCAAAAAATATTCTTTTCATAAAAAATCCTCTATAGGTATAGCAATTTGATTCATATTAGATAATTTTACTTTTTGAATCAATATATTTATGGAAGATAATAAGCAGATTTTATACGTTATTTTCAACCATCCAAATAAGAGGTTTTAACTCTTTTGCGGTATACGGTTTAGTATTTTCGCTACTTGGAATAGAAGGATCAATTCGCATTTTTGTCAACATAACGAGTTCCGCAAATTCTGGAATATCTGCAGGATCTTTTTTGCTCTGCTCAAGATTAAATCCTAAAATTGCAAGTTGCGCCAAAATAGATTGTTGACGAATCATAAAATCATTTAATTCATGAAAATTTCCATGGAATTTCTCAGGTTCTTTTTGCATTCTCGTAAGTGAATTAGAAAGTCGAATAATAAGCGCTTGAGTACTCTTTAATTTAAGATGAAACTCATAGGGCTCAGCCTCTTTTTTGATCCAGACTTTTTCGATAAGCTCAAGAACACCATAGATATTCTGGCGGATTTTTTCAGCAAGCTTGGGGGCTTCATCTTTTTCCCAAGAAGGTAGAAAGTATGTCGTAAACAAAATGGCAATAACCGCAGCGATTCCTGTATCAATGATTCTTTCAGCCGCAATCATAAGTCCGCTTAATTTGTCATCTACATTTAATACAATAAGCACGTAAATTGTGGTACACATTACGCTTAGCGTATAGTTAACGGCACCTAGTGCATTGCTTAGAATAATTGCAATGAATAAAATTCCAATAAAAAATAGGGGGTTTAGATTCAAAGAAACCAATAAGCCTACGACAATACAGCCTACAATTGTTCCTTTGATTCTCTGACGACTTCGCTCTCTTGTTAAGCTAAACCATGGGCGCATTAGAGTGACAATGGTAAAGGCAATCCAAAAGCTGTGACCTAAAACAACACTTTTTTCGAGAACGGTATGGATGAATAGAAGTGTAATAAACATCGCGCTCGAGGTGCGAATCGCATATCGCATATAATCGGAGCGTAGCGTTAGGTTCTCTTTTAGGATGTCTAGTGTCCAAAAACTTCTTGATACATATTTTGTAAATTGCTCAGTTGAAGGAGAGGGTGCGATTTCTCCTAATAGCAATAAACGAATGCGATCAAGTTGACGATTTAAAACCCACGCACGTCGGTAATGTGCTGTTAGAACTTGGTACGCTTCAAGGTCATCATCAATTGGTTTTGCATTTTTAATGATTTCAAGTTCATATTCGAGAGCCCTTAGTTCTGCCTTGAATCCTAGTCGACGAATCATCTCTCCGCCACCTAAGGTATACATCCCCATCTCTTCAAGATTATCAGCTGCCTTTAAATAAAGATCGCGAAAGAAAATCTGGATGTCGCTATTAGGGTAGTGTTCACGAATAGTTAGGAAATCTTGATAGGAGCTTAGGAATCTCTCATATACATCGTTCAATCCAACGAGCTCCTCCATCATGCGAATGACTCTAGGATCTTCTTTATGACGAGTACGATAGAGAAGATCACGAGACATCTGTAATTCAGCAACAAGCAACGTTTGTGATTCAATTAACTCACTAAATTTTTCTTCTAGGTTGCAGTTTTGTCTATAGCATTCGGAACCTTTTTTTAAACATTTTGCTAATAAAATATAGGTGTTAGAGAGTGTTTGACGAATCAGATAGACTTCAAAAAATTTCGCAAAGATTAAAGCGTAAGCAACATAAAAGACAGCACCAAAAGAAAAATCAATAAAATAATCTTTAAAATCATAGGTGCTTCTTCCCGCAATCATTGCAATAAAAATAAAAGTAAACCCGATGGTTGAGGCTTTCATTCCAAAGCAACTTAGAAAATTACTAAAGAAAATAACAAATGTTAGGGAGAAAATGAAAGGAATACTAATTCCTTTAAAGTGAGCAAAAATAAAAGCGATAATAAGCGTGCCAAATAAAGCAATTAAAAGCTCATTTCGTTTATGCTTAAAAGGTCCTACTTGATCAGCAATTCCGATGGTTAAACTTGCGTAACCCACGGTCACCATATTCTGAGTTTCCGCTCCAAAAATATAGACAATAAGAACAGGTAAAAAAACGCCCACAGCCTTATATACGCCCATTGTGAAATCGTGGCTGAAAAAGAATCTATAAATATTGGTGATTGATTGGTTCATCTTAGTAGGGCAAAAGACGATTTTATAAGGTAAAAAACTCCATTATAATCAACTCTTTTAAATTAAGATATAGCCTAGTGTACAAATACACTAGGCTTTTAATGTATTAATTAAAAAAAGCGAATTTTATAAAAAATAACGCAGCAACAATCATCGTAGCAGGATGAAGTTGTTTGAACTTTCCTGTTCCAATCTTTAATACAACATAACTGATAAATCCAAAGGCAAACCCAGTTGCAATTGAATAAGTAAACGACATTGAGAATGTCATTAACGCGGCAGGAATAGCTTCAGTTGTATCATTCCAATTGATTTCAGTGAGTTCTTTCATCATTAAGCAAGCAAGGTATATTAATACAGGTGCGGTTGCAAATGCGGGGACAGACATTGCAATGGGAGAAAAGAATAATGCAAGCAAAAATAGGATGGCTACTGTTGCGCTCGTTAATCCTGTTCTTCCACCTGCTTGGACACCAGATGCACTTTCTACATAAGCAGTGACTGAGCTTGTTCCTAATAATCCTCCTGCTAGAATCGAAGTACTATCCGCAAAGAGTGCTCGTGAAAAACGTTTTTTGTTTTCAGGATTTTTATCATCTAAAAGTCCAGCACGCTTTGAAACACCGATTAAAACACCTGTTGCATCGAAGAGTTCAACAAGTACAAGTGTAATTAAAATCTGAAAAAAACCTGCCTCTAAAACTCCAGAAAAATCTAATTTTAAGAATGTATGACTAATTGATGGTGGAAGAGAGGCAATGCCATGAATTTGTGTATGACCTAAAATAGCTGAAGAAACTGTAACAACTAAAATACCAATGAGCATTGCACCTTTCACTTTTAAGGCATCAAGGACTGCAATCGTGAAAAAACCAACAATGCAATAGATCGCAGCAGGTTGAGTTAAATCGCCAATTTGTACAAGCGTCGCGGGATTTCCTGTAACTATTTTTACATTTTCAAGACCAATTAATGCTAAGAATAGCCCTATTCCTGCGGCAACGGATGCTCTTAGAGAGGGAGGAATGCCATCAATAATCCAAGAACGTAACCCTGTAATTGTTAAAAGGAGGAAAATTGTGCCAGATACAAATACGCCGCCCAATGCTTGTTGCCATGTATACCCCATCGTCGCCACAATCGTAAAGGCAAAAAAAGCATTTAAACCCATGCCCGGAGCCACAGCAATAGGGTAGTTTGCAAATAATGCCATGATCAATGTGCCGATAAAAGCTGCAAGACATGTAGCAACAAAAATAGAGCCTTGATCCATTCCCGTAGTAGATAAAATAGCAGGATTTACAATGATAATGTAAGACATCGTCAGAAAAGTAGTTAGTCCTGCCATAATCTCAACTTTTGGATTAGTATTATGGGCTTTTAGTTTAAACAATCGCTCCAACATTTAAAAACTCCTTTAGTAGGTAGGAATAAAAAAGTCCCATATTGCTATGAGACTTTTACGGTTATGTTGTTTTTGATCTTTTCAACATCGAGATAAGAATTGTACCGATGAGAATGCCAATAACAACAGAAAGTGAAATGTAAGTCGGGATCTTGATATGGAACCATATTAATAGCATCTTCGTTCCAATGAAAATGAGGATGATCGCAAGTCCATATTTAAGTAAATAGAATCGATCCGCAATATCAGCAAGTAAAAAATACATTGCTCTGAGTCCTAAAATTGCAAATACATTAGAGGTCATTACAATAAATGGATCCGTCGTAATTGCGAAAATTGCGGGAACAGAGTCGACTGCAAATATGATATCTGAAATTGTGATGACAATAAGTGTTAATAAAAGAGGGGTAGCATAGCGAACACTATCTATTTTAGTAAAGAAATGCTCTGCATCTAGTTTATCCGTAAAGTGGAACCACTTGTGCATCATCCGAACTAATAGTGTGTCATTTAAATTACTCTCTTCATCTTCTTTTTTGAACATTTTAAATCCAGTGAAAATAAGAAAAGCACCAAATATATATAAAATCCATTCAAACCTTGAGATCAATGCTGCACCTATCAATACCATAATGACTCTTAATAAAATTGCAGCAGAAACCCCATAGACGAGAACACGTCTTTGAAAATGCGCAGGAATCTTAAAAAAGTTAAAGATAAGTAAAAATACAAAAATATTATCAATGGAGAGAGATTTCTCGATAACGTATCCTGTCAAATAATCTAATGCATGATCAAGGGCAAATGCTTTATGTTCAGCAGGGGTTAGTCCAGGCATATCATGCTGCAGCAAGTACCAATAGAGCCAAAGATTAAAGAGTAGGGCAACTGTAACCCATATGATCGACCAAGTAAGTGCTTCTTTAACACTTACCTTGTGATCTCCAGAATGTTTGAGGGCAAACATATCAATAGCGACCATGATGATGACACAGATAGAAAAAACCGTATAAAGGAACGGTGAGCCAATATTTGTTGCAATCATTCGAAGTATTTACCCTATTTTCTCAAAATAACGCTTTAAGTAAGTATCGAAAGGTTCTTGGGGAATATTTTCTAATTCCTCAAGTTTTTTTAAACTCTCTTTCGCTTGTTGTTGGAATTGTTTAAAAGTTGTTTCACTCAGTTTTTTTTCCGTTAAATACTGTCTCTTAAATGTTTTAGCTTTTTCAAGACAGTACTGCTGATAAGTCAAAGATTGAGATTTTAATGAATCAATAATCTTAGCAGCGGGTGTTTCGCTAGGATTATTATTAATTTTAGTCTGTTCATCGAGAACTCGAACATATTCGCTCCCTAAAATTGTACAAATTGGACGCATCCACTCAATCACAAAACGTACGGCATCATTTAAGGTGTAGTCATGATTATTAATTTTAACTCTGACATCATTTGCACGCCCTTTTTCTGCAATATGGCGTAAATTCTTTTGGTTAATGTCGTACTCTTCTTTCGTGAGCGGTATAGCATCTGAAAGTAAACATGTTGTGAGGAAAGCTTGAAGAAAACGAATTGTATCTATGCTAATGCCCGTAGAAATCGTAGGCATAATATCAATCGTTCTCAATTCAACATATTCAATTCCACGATTCTTAAGTGCGGTCAGAAGTGTTTCGTTCTCTTTTAATATCTGTTTTGGGCGGATACTTGCATAGTATTCATTCTCGATTTGAAGAATATGATTACTAATTTGCATATATTCGCCATTTTTCTTGATGGGGATATGCGCAACTTTCTCACAAGGTGTATTAATGGCATATTCGATATCACGAATATAATCTTCAAGAGAATTAAATGAGACAGAGAATTCACATTTATTATTACCATAACCAATATCGGATAAACGAAGAGAGGTTCCTTCTTTTAAGTAAACTGAATGCTCATCAAACTCTTCAAATCTTGAATCTTCTCGGTGTAAGAAAGTTTTTGGCATGATAGGGGATGCCCCAAATAAGTAGGGAACAATAAAACCAAAACGAGAGACGGATCGCATTAAATGAAGATATCGATCGGATTTGAATGCTTCAAGAGATTGTGTATCGTTACAGACTTTTTGGAATGCGCGGAAAAAATCATCAGAAAGCGAAAAGTTAAAGTGAATCCCTGCGATCACTTGCATCATTTTGCCATAGCGATTAGAAAGACCCGTGCGATATAAGGTTTTCATCTTTGCAGCATTTGTAGTACCGAACTGGGCAACAGGTATATCATCCTCAGAATCAATTTCAGGGGGCATAGAGTCAGGCCAAATTAACTCATCACCGATACATTGTTCTGTATAGGCATGAATTTCATCAAGTGCTTGATATAACGTTTCAGGAGAGTGGTAAACGTTTGTTACAAACTCTAGAAGATTCTCAGAAAAATCCGTAGTTATGTTGGGGTTGGTGAAAGAAGAACCAAGTAGTTTTGGATGTGGAATCTGGCTTAATTTTCCTTCAGGTGTAATTCGTAATCCTTCTCTTTCTAGTCCCATAGAGACATTTTTAATTAGATCAACATTGGATCCTAATTCTTTAACATAGTGAGCTGTTGCTTCTGCAAGGTTTCTAAACATAATGCAATCCCCAAAAAAGTGTTATGACACCAAACAACCATGATTAAACTGAAAACCAACATGGTTTTGCCATTCATTAAATATTTTGCAGAAGAGCTCTGCTGTCTGTTTTGTATCATATAAAGCAGAGTGGGCATCATTCGCATCCCATTCCATTCCAGCAGCAATTGCAGATTTAGCGAGAACTGTCTGTCCAAACGCAAGTGCGCATAAACTTGTTGTATCTAAAACTGAAAAAGGGTGAAAGGGCGCACGCTTAATCTCATTTCGCTCAATGGCTGCATTCATGAAATCAAGATCAAAATGAGCATTGTGACCCACAAGAATGGCACGCGTACAACCATTGGCGCGGACTTCTTCTCTGACTTTATCAAAAATTTTTGTCAATGCTTCTTTCTCACTAATTGCTAAACGGAATGGATTATTAAGTTTAATTCCATTAATTTTCATTGATTCTGGATTAATCCCAAGCCCAGCTGCGGGTTCAATATGAGTGGAAATACTATCTTTCGTGAAGAGCGTACCATCTTCTTTTATATCTAAAAAAACTGCAGCAACCTCAAGTAATGCATCTTTTTTCGGGTTCAGCCCCCCTGTTTCAACATCGATTACGACAGGCAGAAAACCTCGAAATCGCAGAGACATTAAAGGAGGATGAGACAGCTGATCAGACATTAAACGGATTATCCTTTTGTTTTAGGTTTAGTAGTTTTTTTGGAAGTTTCATCAAACTCAATGACAGGTGCAATTTTTTGAGTCACTTGAGGTTCATCAACAACAATTTTTTTAACATTTTCAAGCGATGGGATTTCAAACATAGTATCTAATAGAAGTGACTCTAGGATACTACGAAGCCCGCGTGCACCAAGTTTACGTTGAATTGCTAAGCGTGCAATGGCGTGAAGGGCTTTATCTGTAAACTCTATCTCAACTTCTTCTGTTTCAAAAAGATATTTAAATTGACGAATAATTGCATTCTTAGGCTCTGTAAGAATACTAATAAGTGCATCTTCATCTAACTCATTTAACACCGCAGTTACAGGTAAACGCCCAATAAATTCAGGAATTAAGCCATATTTGATTAAATCTTCAGATTGAACTTCAGAAAAGATTTCAGAAAGACTACGCGTTTCTTCTTTTTGCTTAATCGTCGCATTAAATCCGATTCCACCTTTGTTTTGGCGGGCACTGATAATTTTCTCTAAACCTGCAAATGCACCTCCGCAGATAAAAAGAATATTACGCGTATCAACATTGATCAACTCGGCATTTGGATGTTTTCGTCCGCCTTGTGGCTGAACAGCTGCAACAGTTCCCTCAATGATTTTAAGAAGCGCTTGTTGAACGCCTTCTCCTGAAACATCACGTGTAATAGAGGGGTTATCGCTTCTACGAGAAATTTTATCAATTTCATCGATGTAGATAATCCCTGTTTGTGCGCGTTCAACATCAAAGTCACAATTTTGAAGTAGTCTTTGAATAATGTTTTCTACATCTTCACCCACATAACCCGCTTCTGTGAGCGTCGTTGCATCGGTGATAGCAAAGGGAACATTTAACATACGAGCTAATGTCTCGGCAAGCAATGTTTTACCTGAGCCTGTCGGACCAATTAATAAAATATTACTTTTAGTGAGTTCGACATCTGACTTTTTCGTCTGAGTTTCTAAACGTTTGTAGTGATTATATACCGCAACACTTAAGATTTTTTTTGCTTGCTCTTGTCCAATGACATACTCATCCAGCGCATTATAAAGCTCTTTGGGTTTCGGAAGCGGTTTTTGTTCAAATTCTTGGCTAAACTCTTCCTCAATAAGCTCTTCGCAAAGATGAATACATTCATTACAAATGTAGACTTTAGGGCCTGCGATGAGTTTCTTTACTTCATCTTGAGTCTTACCACAAAAAGAACAAACAAGTAATTTTGTGGGTTTTTGAGTTGTATTTTCTGTCATAACGCTTCTCTAAAATTAACGACGTTCAATCACTTTATCAATAAGACCATAGCTTTTCGCCTCGTCACTACTCATAAAGAAATCACGATCAGTATCTTTTTCAATTTTCTTTAAAGGCTGCTTTGTATGATGCGCAAGGAGTGTATTTAATCGTTTTTTAATCAGCAACATCTCTTTTGTATGGATCTCAATATCACTTGCTTGACCTTGGTATCCGCCTAAAGGCTGATGAATCATTACTCGCGCATTTGGGAGCGCATAACGTTTTCCATCTTCTCCGGCGGCGAGTAAAAACGCCCCCATGCTACAGGCTTGACCAATACACATGGTAGAAACGTTGGGTTTGATAAACTGCATCGTATCGTAAATCGCCATTCCTGCTGTCACAGAACCACCGGGTGAGTTGATATAAAAACTAATATCTTGATCAGGATTCTCGGCCTCTAAAAAGAGCAACTGTGCAACAATTACATTGGCAACATAATCATCGACAGGACCCACAAGAAAAATAACACGATCTTTTAATAATCGAGAATAAATATCAAATGCACGCTCACCGCGAGCAGACTGCTCAACTACCATTGGAACAAGGTTTAAATTAGAAATATGATTTGGAAAATTCATAGGTTCCTCTAGATAAAAGCAGAAAAAATAAGGGGTGTATTTTATCAGAACTAAGTATAAATTGTTTTAAATAAAATAAATTCATCAAATAAATAAATGTTTATTACTCTTGGATTCGAATACTTGCCGTCATTCCATTGGCAAGATGGATATCTTTAGGAATTTCATCGATTTTGATTCTAACAGGAATACGTTGAGCTAATCGAACCCAGTTATAAGTCGGTGTAACATTTGCAAGAAGCTGATTATCTGTTGTTGTACTTTGATCTGTAATCCCTGCGCTAATACTTTCTACAACACCTGTGAATTTGATATTTCCATTCATAAGTCTTATTTTAACAGGCATTCCGACTTTAACCTGTGCTAGTTTTGTTTCTTCTAAATATGCTTGAATATAGTAAGAATCTTTAACAATGATTGCGACAACGGATTCACCTGTTTTTACATAATTACCCTCAACAAGGTGGAGATTGCTGATCACTCCTGATTTTGGTGCATAAATAATTGTACGATTAAGATCAATTTCTGCTTGTTTTAATGCTGCTTCCGCGACAAGAAGGTCTGCCTTTGCAATATCAACCTCGATTTTAGCATTCTCTTTCAATTCACTACTAATTGCATGTGTATCTAAAGATATTCTCCGTTCAGCCTCATGAATTTTTAGACGTAAATACTCTTTCTTCATTTCGACTTGCGCTTTTGCTCGTTGAACTTCGGCTCTATAGCGATCATCATTAATTTTTAAAAGAATATCTCCTTTTTTAACTTCTTGGTTATCTTTGATAAGAAGTTCTGATATATAGCCAGAAACATCTGAAGTGACTGTGACAATATCTGTACGAATTCTCGCATCACGTGTCCAAGGAGAAAGCATGTAGTAATTCCACAAAAGGCGGATTGCAATGATTGCAATAAACACCGTAATAATTGTAATGGCATATTTTTTGAAAAAAGCTTTCATTTATTTTTAATTTCTCCTACTAAAAAACACTACAGATCATCGCAATACAAAAAAGAATGATGCTGTATAGTGAAACAGTAAATAACATATCGTGACCGACCCATTTTTGTAGATCGGTTTTTTGAATGAGTTTTGTCATGAAATAAGTAATCGGAAGTGTTATAAGTGCATAGACTAAGATAGGGCTAATATAAATATTACCGATTGCGATTTCATGAAGTCCCATCTTTATCTCCTTCTGCGTTTAAACACCAACTATGCCAAATAATTCCTATTTGTTGAATTGAGGAAATAATGACTTTCGCTTTTTTATCTGAAAGGGTATGTGATGTTTTTGTAATAAAAATATTATTTAAGTCATCAATTTTATCAGCAAGTTCAGGTTTTGGGGATGCTTGAACTAATAAAGTTAATGCTTTGAAATAATCATTTTGAAAGGAAAGGAGCTGAGGGAGTTGAACAGTATGGCGTCGTATAAAGAAAATTTCATCTCCTAAGTCCATTGCAAAAATAGCATCATACCAACGATCAACGGCATGCTTTTTCATAACGTCTCTATGTCGTGCAAGTAATATTAATCGATCAGCCATGCGTGCATTAAACCAAGTATTAGATCCTATTAAGGGTTTAACCATTAGTTTAGAAAGATCACGAATGATCGCTTTTTGCATAATTCTACCTTGCCAATACGGTGTATTAATGCTGATCAATTTAAATGCAATGCAAGCAAAAGAAATTCCGACGAGCATCGCTAACGATTGGTTTAAAAAATATTCAAGTGATTGGTGTGCATGATTATCGGGGCGGACTAACATCATGAAATTTATGGGAAGACTTATTCCTAATCCCATAGTTTTTGGGTTTAATACTAAAAGTGCACAACAAAATATTGGTATTCCTAGTGCAACGGCAAGCATCCAAAAACCATGAATGTCAGGGATAATAAAAACAGTCACAATAAAAGAGACAAAAACAGTAATAACGGCGCCTTTAAGATAACCAATGGCAATTTTATCGGCATTTTCTCGGTTTGCAAAGATACTGCACATGATTCCTGCCATCATTGCTGCCATTGAGGCTTCTTGTAATGACCAACCTAATAATAGCCAAGCACAACCGATAAATAAGAAAGAAAGTCCCGCTCTAAGTCCAAAGAATAACCCCAATGAATAATTACGGTGGACTGAGAGTGCACTTTTAACAAAAAGTTTTACAGGCATAAATTTTTCGGCATGAACTAAATAGCGTAACGCCTTTATTTCATGAATTAACAATAGTTCTAACCTGTGAAGAGGGATAATGATAGGGGAATCATCCGCCTCTGAATGAATTTTAGATCGAATTGAATTAAGAAGTGATTTAGATTTTACCCGATTGGGTGATTCAAGCTGGTCAATTGTTAGATCAATCCAATAGGTCACTTCATGCCATTGTTGAGGTGTTAACATCTCCTTATCTCGATGAATACTTCTTGCTAGGCTGAAAATATTTAAAATATGCTGGCACATCCCTAAAATTGCATTTGCAATGTTTCTACCTTTTGTTCCCTCAAAAACAGCATGTTCTCTTTGACTATCCATTGCAATGATACTAGATAAACTCTCTAAGAATTTAGCCCCTGTTTTTTCTCCACGTAGAGCAATTGCAGCGGATTCAAGTCCAATATTTAAAGTCTTTTTTGCATCTTTTAATAATATTTTATGAGTAGGAACAGGCCAAAGTGTAGAAAAAATAATAGTCGCAACGATAATACCTAAAGAGGTTTCCAATCCTCTCGCAACTGCATAATCAAAAATATTATGGGCATTATAAATATTAGGAAACAAAATGACTGTTGTTGTAATGCCAATAAGAATAAATGTATCCGCCCATACATTTCGAATTACAGTTGCCGCAAATGTAGAAAGAAGAAGCACAATTGAAACGATAATGAGAAAAAGTATCGGTGTTTGTGCAAAGATACTCATAATTACAATGGCAAGAACCATTCCAATAAAGGTACCTACGAGTCTTGTGATTCCCTTGCTTAATGCCATTCCTGAAAGAGGTTGTGCAACGATAAGTGCAGTGGAAGCGGCCCATTGTGGCTGAAAAAGGTCGAAACGATACGCTAGATAGAGCGATAGTAATGCTGCTAACGTAGTTTTTACTGCATGTTGAACCGCAAGCTTGGATGGAAGTGCTAGGGTGCTTAAGTAGGGATTCATATAAAAACTAAAAGTGTAAAGGCAAATTTTATATATAAATGGCTTTTAATAATAGTTATTTTTAAAAATTTCATCATTGGGTGTTACAGAGTATTTGAATCACATATTCTCTAAAAATGTGTTTATCAAATCTGAACTCCTCAATGACTGCTAAAGTATCAAATTCACAGCTGAAAGCAATTAGTTTCCAAGCAGTTTCGGATGCATTGTTGTTGATGAAATTATTCTCGAGTATTCCTTGATCAATCATTTTAACAATCGTGACGTGCCACTCATCAATATATCGTTTGTAAGCATTTTTATCCTATCTAGTATGATTATTTTTGCCGCATAAAATCACTGAGTCTTAATATATCTTGCTAAAATTTATCTCTAAATTAGAGTTTAGACTATACTTGTCTATAACAATTTGAAAATAAGGAGAAATAATGCAGTGGGTCGTTGATGAAGCAATCATGAATTGGGGCACATTAATTGGGTTTGCTGCGGCAATCTATTTTATTTTTCTACTATGTGTCATCGTTGATATTGTCAATGATTCTGAAAGTGTTAATAAGACTATTGGATATCTTCTTCTTATCCTTTTCGTTCCCTTATTTGGAGTGATTCTCTATTATTCGATTGGGGTAAATTATCGCAACCGACAAATGTACTCTAAAAAAATAGAGATGAATGAAACATTTATAAAGGAAGCAGAAAACTATTTTAAGCACCAAACAGAAAATGTATTAAATTCAGGGAATATTGTTGTCGATGAATTTAAAAGCCTAGCAAGTTTAGTGGGACACGATTATTCTCAAAGTATAAGTAATGGCAATAGTATTGAAGTATTGAGTAATGGGGAAAATGCCTTTCCTAAAATCATAGAGGCATTAGAATCTGCAAAATCCACAATCCATCTTGAATATTATATTGTACGGAACGATCATATTGCTCATCAAATCAAGGATATTTTAATTCGAAAAGTGAAAGAAGGTGTAAAAG
The DNA here is from genome assembly GCA_964492525.1 of uncultured Cardiobacteriales bacterium. Lineage (GTDB taxonomy): Bacteria > Pseudomonadota > Gammaproteobacteria > Cardiobacteriales > Wohlfahrtiimonadaceae > Wohlfahrtiimonas. Next base: position 2,154 of record CAZBKP010000016.1, on the reverse strand, counting down.
TTCGTTTTATCTATGATGATTTTGGAAGTCGTCCAATTCATGGCGAGTATGTTAAAGAACTTAGAGATGCGGGTGTAGAGATTTATCCATTTCTAAAATTAATTTTTGTGAAGTTCGCGAACCGTATTAACTATCGTAATCACCGAAAAATTATAGTAATTGACGGACACACTGGATTTGTCGGTGGAATGAATATTGGGGATGAATACATCAATACTGATACGAGTAAAGATTTCTATCGAGATGTTCACTTAAAAGTTAAAGGGCCTATTTGTTACTCACTTCAGAATATCTTTATCTGTGATTGGAAGTTCTGTTCAAAACAGACTATTCACCCAGATGATAGTCTATTACCGTGGGATATTGACCAAGATGAAAATATGGTGAGTCAGATTGTTGCAAGTGGACCTGATTCAAAATACCCAATGATTATGTATTCATTATTACGGGCAATTACACTTTCCAAATCAGAAATCATGATTACAACACCTTACTTCGTTCCTTCAGAACCTATTATGGAAGCGTTAATTAATGCATCTTTAAGCGGTATTGATGTAAAGATTATTGTCCCTTATAAAACTAACTCCATCATCACACAGTTGGCCTCGTGTTCATATTATTTAGCACTTATGGAGGCTGGTGTTGAAATTTATCGCTATAAAAGAGGGTTTATTCATGCAAAAACGAGCGTATTCGATCAAAAATTATCTATGATCGGAACCGCTAATATGGATAACCGTAGTTTTAATCTGAATTTTGAAGTGAATGCGATTATATACGATGAAAATATTGGACAACGTATGAAGTCTGAATTTATGAACGACTTAGGATTTTGCGAAAAAATTGAACTTTCTGATTGGAAAAGTCGCAATCGAATCAAGGTGTTTATTGAAAAACTAGCAAGATTATCATCATCATTATTGTAGATAGTTACCATATAGCTGAATTTTTAGCCATTTCCCAATTTCTCTGATTTCATCTGGAGAGGCTTCATGTCGCATAGGGTATTCGTGCCACTGAGCATGAATGCCATTCGTTTTGAGGTAATCAAATGCCTGTTTGCCAAATTGGATATCAACAACATTATCTTCTACTCCATGAGCATGAATAGAGGGGATTTTAGTTGCATTAGGATTTAATTTGATTCCAGTATTAAAGGACGTATCAAATGTTGAGAGTGCGATTACGCCGGCAAGTGGTTTATCATAGGCAATGTATGCGGTATAGAGAATAACAGCGCCACCTTGAGAAAATCCAGCAAGAAAAATCTTTTCAGAGGGGATGCCTTTTGCTATTTCTTGATCAATAAGTTCTATTACATCTTTGGATGCAGAGATCAGTTCATCCTCATTAACATTCTTTAAGTTTTTAAGATCTTTTAGATCATACCATGCCGGCATTTCAAAACCACTGTTGAGAGTTACAGGGATTCTAGGTGCTTGAGGCAGAATGTAACGAGTATTTGGTGTAAATTGTTCTTGTAGTTGCCGTGCAATAAATTTAAAGTCGGTTTTATTTGCACCAAGACCATGTAGCCATATCACTGCCGAATCTGCTTTCCTTGAAGGGGGTTCTAAAACAAGAGGGGTCATATCATCCATTGTATGTGCTCCTATCCATTGAAAAAATGTCAATATAGTGAAACATAAGAGAAGACATTTTATTTTTATTTTCGAATTACAACGCATTCGCTACCATTTTTTTGCAATGTTCTGCATGCTTCTGTTGCAGACTTATAGTTAAAACCTGTCAGTTGAGCCCGATATAGGTTGTTTCCTGAAACAATATGAATAGTGCCTTTCTTAAGTTGACGATAGACAAGTCGGGCTTTTTCTTGTGCTGTTTTATGGTTGCGGTATGCCCCAACTTGAATTGCTGCGGGAGCATTAGGCGCAACCTGTGGCTCTGATAATAGGCGAATGGTTGGAATATTGCTATTTTTATAGCTATCATCATTACTGTTACTTTGCGCAACATTAATACTACTAGAACGATTCGTACTTTTTACCGCTTTTGGCTTTGGGTTTTTCTTTTTATCATATCCGACGATCATATCTTCAGTTAGCTTCGGATTAATTTTAGGTTTACGCTTATTCTTTTTCAAAGCGTCAAAGGATTGATTCATAATCGTAACCATAAAATCATCCCGTATTT
>CAZBKP010000015.1:5042-15577 GCA_964492525.1 uncultured Cardiobacteriales bacterium | reverse complement strand
AGTTTTTCTTCAGAATTTTCAAAAGACTCAATCCATTTTTTATAAAGAGGCGTCCATACCTCCGCAGGAATAAGACAATTACATCTAACACCGTCTTTTGCATATGAAGCTGCCCACTCTCTGGTAAGTGACAACTGAGCTCCTTTCGCAGCAGTATAAGCGCTCGTTCCACCTTGACCTGTTAGCGCTGTTTTAGAGCTTACATTTAAAATAGATCCTTTGGTTTTCTTTAGTTCATCAATACAATAATGAGCCATTGTGAAATAATGAATTAAATTCATTTCTAAAGATTTTCTAAAGCTATCAGGTGAGCCTTCTAGAGGAATGCTATCATTTGCACCTGCACAATTTACTAAACCATCTAGTCGACCAAACTCCTTAATTGTTTCTTCTATCGCTGCTTTAATCCCCGCATCGTTATCTGTTAATTCTATTTTTATAGCTTTAGTTTTAGGCTGTAGCTTATAAATAACAGATTTAACTTCATCCGTAATCTCACTTCTTCCAAAAATAACAGGAATACCACCTTCTCTTGCAATTGCTACCGAGATACCTCCCCCTATCCCAGATCCACCACCCGTGATAATAAAAACTTTGTCTTTAATTTGTAAATCCATGACTTTCTCCCTTAACTCTTAATTTGATAAATTTCACAGGCAACATTTCCCATAATTTGTGCCTGCTCGCTCTTCGTAAGTTTTTTGATTTGGCTATCAATAATTTCATAGACGTTTTGATAGCTACCCGCCAATTGACAAACAGGCCAATCAGAACCAAACATCAACCTTCCGGGTGTAAAGGCTTCTATTGCTGCATCAACAAATGGAAATATATCTTCGTTACTCCAATTTGGAGAAGCCTCCGTAATCAATCCTGATAATTTGCAATAAACATGAGGTAATTCAGCCAATTTTAAGATTCTTTTCTGCCAATCATTCACCTCTGTCTCTGCAATATTCGGCTTACCCAAATGGTCAATAACAAGAGGGTGCTGGTCATGCCTTTTGCAAAAGTCTATCGCTGCACTTAAATCTTTTTCATGAAAAAGAACTTCATACACATAGCCTTTATTAAGAATGGTATGAACACCTTTATTAAAATCTTTATCACTAAAAAAATCAGAGGGATTTTTCTCATCTTGAATCAGATGCCTAAACCCTTTTAATTTTTTATGACTGAATGATGTCAGGTTGTTTTCTAACGCACTATCTCGTAAATCAACCCAACCAATAACACCTTTTATCCATGAATAATTATCTGCAAGCTCTAATAAAAACTCATTTTCTTTTGAAGATTGTCTCGCTTGAACAGCAATAACTCCGTCAATATTATTTTTCTTAAGCGTATCTTCTATATCACTTGGTAATACATCCTTTTTTAGCAAAGGCATCTCATCAGTAATCCATCCATATTCTTTCGGGCAATATTGCCAATAGTGTTGATGACTGTCTATTCTCATAAAAGCCCCCTTCTATAAAGATGTATTCCTTTTCCAAAACATGAAATCAAATTGCTCTAGTGCATCCGCCTTGACTTCATAATCACCACTTGCTGTTTGAATAATTTTTTCTAAAAGATCGTCCGCAACTTTTTCTAAGGATTCCCCCATAATGACAGCTCCACAATCAAAATCGATCATATCTGAAAGATATTGGGCAGTTTTTGTATTTGTTGCAATTTTCATAACAGGAACAATTGTATTTCCTGTAGGTGTGCCTAGTCCTGTAGAGAACAAGACAAGATTTGCACCTGCCGCAACCTGCCCTGTTACCGCTTCTAAATCATTCCCCGGTGTACATACTAAAGACAATCCAGAATCTGGCATTGGCTCTCCATAATCTTTTACTGCAGATATTGGCGCCATTCCTGCCTTCTTTGCCGCACCTGTTGATTTAATTGCATCTGTAATTAAACCATCTGTGATATTCCCTGGACTTGGATTATCTGCAATTGAAACCCCTTCTGAATTCGCCTTGTTCTCATATGAGTTCATAAGGGACATAAACTTTTCTTTATCGGAAACAGTCATGCATCTTGATAAAATATTTCCTTCCGCACCACATAATTCTGGGAATTCAGCCAAACAACTCCCCCCTCCCAATGCAACAATTCTATCCGAAACAATCCCCATAACAGGATTTGCCGATATACCTGAGAATCCATCTGACCCCCCACATTTAACACCAATTTTAAGCTTTGAAAGCGGAACATCTTTTCTAGATAATTTATTGATTTCTGCAAAGTGCTTGAAAGTCTGTTCAATAGCGTTTTGCATCATGAGCTCTTCACTGGAAAAATCTTGCTGACGATAAATTAATAAGGGCTTTTTAAAATTAGGATTAACTTTTTCAAGCTGCTCTTTAAACAGCTTGATTTGCGCCTTTTCACACCCTAGACTAAATAATGTTACTCCTGCGACATTAGGGTGATCAGCATAGTCTGCAAGAATTGTACATAGTGATCGTGCGTCAAAATCTGTTCCACCGCATCCACTATTGACCTGTATTCCTCTTATTCCATCGATATTTGGATATAGTCTGTTACTTGAGATATTCTGATTATCTCCTCCCATTAAATGACGTGTCACATTGCTATAATCAATCTTGCTATACCCTAAAGGAACTGATAATGCTTCCTGCAACTTCATGACATTGCGATTCTGACAAAAAACCAAAGGTATAATTAACCAATAGTTTCTCGTACCAACCCTACCATCCTCTCTGACATAGCCTTTAAAAGATCGATCTTTCCATTTACTGACATCTGGGGACTTCCATTCATAAGTTTCTTCATTATTCATTATCATGGGTGCGGCATAATGTTTAACATTTTTTACCGTAATTACTTCACCTTTTTTTATCGGTAGTACCGCTTTTCCAATTGGTACACCATACATATATAGAATATCGCCAACACTCATATCACTAATTGTGAATTTATGTTTAGCAGATACATCTGTAGCCAATATGTAAGAATCACCATTCCAAAATACTTCCTGCCCTTTAGATATATCAGTCAATGCAACAATAACATTATCTTTTTCATCAATTTTTAAAACATTATTCATAAACCCCCCTGCTTTCATTTAATAAAATACTATTTGAATTTTTTTCTATTTAATATGCATTTCTAATATTAAACTATGCAAATCATCCATAACGATATATATTCTTATTTAAAAAAACCCATCATATTGAATTTAAATATTTTTTATTTTTTGATTTTTTTTAAATCTAAAGCAAATCTATTTATATTTTTCTAAGAATTAACTATATTATGACTACATATGATATTAAGTATTACAGAAATAAGGAGAGAGAAATTGATAAGATCTGATGTATTTGATAGAAATGTTCCTAAAGCGGGTTGTCTAACTTTTCAAACAATAACAAGCTCATTTCGATCTCATTGGCATTCTCATCAAGAATTTGAAATTGTTTACATTCAAGATGGAAAAGGAGCTATTCAATATGGAAATACCTTATTTGAATATGAACAAGGAAGTTTATTCTTACTTGGACCATGGATCCCGCATGAATTCAGGGAAAATAGTGCTAATCATAAATCTGCTTCAATCTTATTTACTGATCATTTTTTATCTATCGATCTTTTTGAATGTGAGACTTCTACTCAAATTAAAAAGATTTTTAAAGATTCCATCTTTGGCCTTTATTTCTCAATCCCTAAACGTGAACAAATTGATAAATCAATTCAAACTATCATGAATACAAGAGGGATTGATAAATCTATCCAATTATTCTTTTTACTAAAACAAATCAAAGATCATCCACATCACAAACTTCAAGAAATTCTTCCTAAGAACCAAGAAAATACTAGGTTTTATAAAAAATATACACAACTTCAAGATATTTTATTATATATCAATAACCAATTATCAAATGATGTCTCATTACAAAGTGTTGCGAATCAATTCTATGTTTCCAAAAGCTACTTATCTCAACTTTTCAACGACTTTATTCAAACAACTTTTAATGATTATTTACTTAATCAACGTTTATATTATGCCTGTAGATTATTAGCAACAAGCGATAAGTCAATCACAGAAATAAGTGAACAAGTTGGCTTTGGAACGCAATCTTCATTTAATAGAAATTTTCTAAAAAGAAAAGGAGTCTCTCCAAGAGAATATCGTAAACGAACAAGTATATTAAGTTAAATCATTATATTGAATTGTCATAGTCGTCGAATCATAAACTCTAAGATTTGTTGCGTTGAGAATAATAAAACTATAACTCAATATATATAAATAGATAATTAAATTATTGATCTTCTTCCCTCTATATTTTTACTTTGGATGAATAACAAAAATAAACCCTGAATTTATTCAACAAACTCAGGGTTCTTATTAAACTTAAAATTGTTATTGCTTATCTTTCTTCATAAATAGCTTCTCCACATACACAAAGAAGAGAGGCACATAGAAGATCGCTAGGAAGGTTGCAGTAATCATTCCACCGATCACAGCTGTTCCCACTGCATTTTGGCTTGCAGAGCCTGCACCTGTGTTAAGTGCCAATGGAAGAACACCAAGAATAAAGGCAAATGAGGTCATTAGAATCGGACGAAGTCTTAATCTGCAGGCTTCTAGCGTCGCATTAATGAGTGACTTATTCTCTTTGACCATCGCATCTTTTGCAAATTCTACAATCAAAATCGCATTTTTTGCAGAAAGCCCCATTGTCGTGAGTAATCCAACGATAAAGTAGACATCATCTGAAAGCCCTCTAAACATCGTGGCATAAACCGTTCCTATAATTCCCAAAGGAATCACAAAAAGGATAGAAATAGGAATCGACCAACTTTCATAGAGCGCTGCAAGTGAAAGGAAGATCACAAGTGCCGAAATTAGGTAGAGAACCGTTTTTTGCGAGCCTGTTTGCTGCTCTTGATAGGAAATTCCCGTCCAATCAAAGCTATAACCTTTCGGTAACGTTGCGGATACTTTTGCCATGATATCCATCGCCTCACCTGTGCTAATTCCCAAGGGCGTCCCACTAATTTGCATTGAGGAGAACGTATTATACCGTTGAAGTGAAGGCGAGCCATAAGAGGTCTTAACGCGTGCAAATGCATCAAAGGGTACCATTTGATTCTCGCTATTTTTGAACTGCCATTGGCTAAAGTCACTTGGCAACATCCGATATTCTGCATCACTTTGCATATAGACTTTTTTAGGATTATTTTTATAGGTAAAATCATCAATATAGGAAGAGCCAAAAACCGTTGAAATCTGGCTATCCACTGCATCAATAGACAATCCTAGTGCTTGCGCGGTTTCAAAATCAATATCGATTTTATATTCAGGAACATCTGGCATCGTCGTGGGAATCGCACGAACTTTCCCCGTCCGATTCATCTCTGCAATGAGTTGATAATAGACACCCACCAGTGCATCATGCCCATTACCGCTGGAATCTTGGAGTACATATGAGACACCATTCATCATTCCAAGTGCGGGAACAGCCGGCATATTCATCACGATAATACGTGCATTAATAAGGTTCTCACTTAATTCTCGTTGTGATTGATTAATAATCACTTCAAGCTTTTGGTTATCATCTTTGCGAGAGGCTTCATCATTTAATTTTACAAATGCCATCCCCATATTCTGACCTGAGCCCATAAAGCTAAATCCTGAAATCGAGAACACTTGTTCAATGGCTGGATTCTTTAAGAGATAATCGGTCGTTTCCGTCAAGACTTTCTCAGTATTCTCTTGCGTTGCACCTGTTGGCAGTTGAACCATCACCATAAATGCGCCTTGATCCTCTTCGGGTAAAAACCCTGTGGGTAATCGATTCATTCCAAATAACAAGGCGCCGACAATCACAATGTAACTCAAAATAGCAATAATAGGATGACGAAGCACATGAATGACTGATTTCAAATAGTACTTCTGTAACACAGTGTACGCATGATTAAAGCCACTAAAGAAAAGATCAAAGAGGAATTGAATCCAAGAAAAAGGAGGATAGCGGCCTATTTTCCCTAAAAGAGTGGGTTTATGTGATTTCCCCTCTTGATCTAATTTCGCTTTTCGTTTTTGAAATTGAGTACAGAGCGTAGGCGCTAATACAATCGCCATCATGACCGAAAGTAACATCGCAGTCACCAACGTAATCGAAAATTGGCGATAAATTCCTCCCGCTGCTCCGCCATAAAATGCCATTGGAATAAAAACGGCAGAGAGAACGACAGCGATTCCTAAGAGTGCTCCTGTGATTTGATCCATGGATTTAACCGTCGCTTCATATGGGGAGATCCCTTCTTCATCAATAATTCTTTCGACGTTTTCAACGACCACAATCGTATCATCCACCAATAAACCAATTGCAAGCACCATGGCAAACATCGAGAGCGTATTAATCGTAAATCCAATCGTATAAAGTACGATACACGTTCCTAGAAGTACGACAGGTACAACAATTGTTGGAACTAGGGTTGTTTTCATATTCTGCAAGAATACAAACATGACAATCACAACAAGAATAATCGCTTCAATGAGCGTTTGAATCACATTCCCAATCGATTGTTTAACAAAAGGGGTCGTATCGAAGGGGTAGGTATATTTGATATCTGAGGGAAAGGCTTTTGATAGCTCCTGCATTTTTTGATCGACTGCATTTGAAGTATCGACCTGATTCGCCCCTGACGCAAGTGAAATCGCAAGCCCTGCAGATGTTTGATTATTAAAAAAACTTGAGAAATTATAATTCTCTGCCCCAATCTCAACCGTTGCAATATCCTTCAAATAGATATTTGCCCCCTCTTTAGTCGTGAGGATCAGAATATTCTGGAATTGATCGGTTGTCGTCAACCGAGATTGTGCGGTAATCGTTACATTAATTGCCTGCCCTTTTACAACAGGAGGTGAGCCCAACTGCCCTGCACTCACCTGTGCATTTTGCGCCTGAATAGCAGCAATGACATCGCCTGTTGAGAGCTTATAATAATTCAATTTATTAGGATCAAGCCAGATACGCATCGCATATTGCGAGCCAAATAATGTCGTATCGCCTACGCCTTCGACTTGCCCGATCGGAATTTGGATATTGTTATAGATAAAATCGGCAATTTCTGTCTTCGTGACTTTCGGATTATCCGAATAAAACGCAATGACTTTTAAGAAGCTTCCGTTATTCTTAGAAACATCGACCCCATTTTTTTGTACAGATTGAGGAAGGCGAGAGAGCGACCCTTGAATCTTATTATTGACTTGGTTTTGTGCATTATCAGGATCCGTCCCATTTGCGAAAGTAAGCGTAATTTGTGCCATCCCATTGGAGCTACTTGATGAACTCATATAGAGGAGATTATCAAGTCCTGTTAATTGGCGTTCAATGACTTGAGTCACTGTACTTTCTAGCGTTTTAGCATCTGCCCCCGGATACATTGCGGTCACGGTTACAGACGGGGGTGCTAATTCAGGATATTGCTCGACTGCAATCATCCGAATGCTTAAAAAACCAAGCAACATGATAAGAATCGCAATGACCCATGAAAATACAGGGCGATCAATAAAAAATCTAGCCATGATTATGCTCCAATAGTATCAAGCTGAGACTGGGTTAATGTTGTCTGCTTTCGTGCTTTCACATACACTTTTTTCTCAGGGTTATTTAAATTCACCCCCATTAAATTCATGAGCCCTGCGGTGACCACCTGATCCCCTGAATTTAAGCCTTGCGTGATCACCCAATATCCAGGAATACCTTTAAAGACAGTCACCACTTTTTCGCTTAAAACATATACATCTTTTTCTTCCTTAAAAGGCGTTGCCACGACGACGGTATACTCTCCGTTCGGTGCAATCGTCACCGCCTCTTGAGGAACGATCATGGCATTTTCTATCGTACCGTAGTTATAGACAGGTTTAACAAACATATTAGGAAGAATTCGCCCTTCAGGATTAGGGAATACTGCGCGCAATGTGACGGTTCCTGTTGTAGGATTGACAGATTTATCAGAAAATTTAATTTTTCCCTCATGCTGATAGCGAGTGCCATCATTAAAATAGAGATACACTTTGTTTGCGGGCGTATAGAGTGTATTTGCATCGCTATTCTCTTTTTCAAAAACGGTTGCTGCTTGCGTCATATCGATATAGATCGGATCAATCTTTTGCACCACAGCAAGGGGCGTTTGCTGACTTGTTGCGGAGACTAATGCCCCTTCCGTCACATTAGAGATTCCTATATAGCCTGAAATCGGTGCATAGACCTTCGTATAATCAAGATTGACTTTCGCAGTATGGCGATTTGCTTCCGCAACGAGCACTTTAGCATCCGCTTGCTTTGCATCGGCAGCTGCCTTATCAAAATCCTCTTGGCTGATCGCCTTTGTTTTAGACAATTTTTCATATCGCTCTAATGTGAGATGCGCAATTTTCGCACTTGCTTCAGCACTTTCAACATTCGCAACAGCACTATCATACTGCGCCTGATAAATTGCTGGATCAATTTGGTAGAGGGAATCGCCCTCTTTCACATTACTCCCTTCTTCAAACTCTCTTTTTAAAATAATTCCGCTGACCTGAGGGCGAATCTCTGCAATTTCAGATGCCATAACACGTCCTGAAAGCGTCGTCGTAATCGGATAAGTTAAGGGCGTGACTTCAAATAGATCAACCACTGCTGAGATAGGGTACGGCGATGATGCCTGCTCAGTTTTAGATTCATTCGCATTGTCTAAAGTGGATTCATTACAACCCACAATAATGCTTAATACAGCAGTAACAAGTAGTCCAATACCAAACGAAGATTTGATCGCTTTACCTTCCATTTCCAACCCCTTTTAATCCTTAAAATATAAAAATTCTTTTTGTTTTAATATTAAAAAGTTTAGTACATCAATGGATTAAAATAGGGGGTTATGGAGATAGCATTAGAAATATTGTCTTCGTTTGGCTATTTGTATTCGGTTCTATAATGAAAGATATATTATCCCCGAATTCAGGGACATTTATATCGGCATCTAACATAATGGGTATATTGTGATTATTCGTTCTATTTATTGTTTTTAATAACATAGCTTATAAAAGAAGCCATATTTAAGGCATATGGTTTTTTTCTTTTTTACATATTTTGATTACTTCCATTGTAATATCGAATAATCTCTTCGTGTAAACTATTAAAGTCTTCTATTGTTCCCCTTGATAGTGTTGCTCCACCAAAACTATTCTTACGAAAGGGCCGTTTCTCATCCATACGAATAAGCAAATCATAAAGTCTATCTTTAAAATTCCTAGTTTCATTGATGAAATTTCTAAGATGAAAATCTGTTTCATTAACTGTGCCTCTTTCAACATAACCTTCTTTATTTTTTTGCCCTTCAATTTTTAGTGCATCTCTGAGGTCTTTATGATGTTTATTGAGTCGTTTATATATGTCTTGAAAGACTTCTTTATCCGCCTTTTGAACAATATTATAAGTGTCTAACTGTTGTTTTTCGATCTCCTTAAAAAAATCTGCGATATCTAATACGATCAACAATCTGTTATAACTAATTAATTCTCCATTTTCTTCAAACTGCTTTAGCTCCTCCTCATTCATTTTCTTCTGCTCAATACTCATCGCAACATCAAATTTATTAATAGCAGCTATTAATCTTGGGATATACGGCAAAATCTTATTATGTAACTCATTCATTAATTTATAGTCATCATTGAAATAATCTTTATTAATATAGTACTCTTCTACGTTTTGTGTAAGCGGTGATAATATAGGAATAATACTTATAATTTCACTAATACTCTCATCTAACTCTGGCATCTTTGGTTCTGAGCCTATATTTCTTTTGACTTCTCTTAAATCGCCATCATACACCTCAACGACTGAAATCCATTTTTGCTCTTTCTTAGGAACAGTTTCTTCTGTACCAAATTTATTAATATAAGAATCCATCCAACTATTTATTCGACTAATATTTTTATTAGAAAAATATATATAGCTATTTATTTTTTTAATATATTGATTTTTTAATCTAATTTCCTTTTCACTTTCAGTTTCTACTGGTACAGTCACTTCATTCTTAGATATATCTACTGCATTATCATCACTGCATGCAATCAATAGACTTACCAATAATATCTGAAACACAGAGAAAAATTTATTCATTAAATCACCTTGTATCGTAAAAACTAGTATTATCACTATTAATTATTGATTGAACAAGTGATTTTGATCTATTGATGACTCCTACTCCATACAAATATTAATCTTGATGTGCAGGTATCATCGGGGTATTTACACTCTTTCCCTAATATAAACTTGCCAAATTATAATTTTCTAGAGTTTTGGTTCTAAAGCACAGGCATAAGGGCTATATAAAACTCTCCATCAATCTCAACGATTGCGAAAACTCTAGGTTGCTTTGAAGAAGATCTTGCTGTGATTCTGAGTTAATCAAATGATCATGTTGATCTGTCGTAAAAAAATAAGTTTAACGTATCGGTAAATCTGCCGACACTCTCACAAGCTAATAATGTTTTAATTAAGCTTAGAGGTGAGTTATGA
>CAZBKP010000015.1:0-4942 GCA_964492525.1 uncultured Cardiobacteriales bacterium | reverse complement strand
TCTATGGTATGGCAGGTCTTGTAGAGATATTAAACGACATAAGAATATTAACTAAGAAAATCTTCTTGATAATTAAATCGTATCTCCATTAAAGATAGAGTTTTTCACAATCACATAATCCACTTTGCGAATCGCCTCTAAATCTTTACCCCCCGCATATGAGATTGCAGACTGTAAATCTTGCTCCATTTCAACCAGTGTATCGGATAGGCTACCTTTATATTTGATCCAAATTTTCTTACCTTCAACGTTCTTCTTCTCTCCTTTTTGGAATTCAGAAGCACTTCCGAAGTACTCTTTATAAAGCTGTCCATTTTCTGTTTTTGTTTCCCCGGGCGACTCTTCATGCCCTGCGAATAGAGAACCAATCATTACCATTGAGGCACCAAATCGGACGGATTTTGCGACATCTCCATGCGTGCGAATACCACCATCCGCAATAATGGGTTTTCTTGCAGCCTTTGCACACCAACGAAGTGCTGCCAACTGCCATCCACCGGTTCCAAATCCTGTTTTGAGTTTAGTAATACATACTTTCCCAGGACCAATACCGACTTTAGTCGCATCAGCTCCAGCATTTTCTAACTCTCTTACTGCCTCAGGTGTGCCGACATTTCCAGCAATTACGAACGTTTCAGGCAAATGCTTTTTGATATGCTGAATCATTTCGATCACTTGATTCGAGTGCCCATGTGCGATATCAATCGTAATATAATCAGGTGCAAGCGCCTGCTGTGCAAGTGTTTCTATAAAGCTATATTCAGATGATTTAACGCCGACACTAATCGAAGTAAATAACCCTTTTTTACGCATTTTTTCTATAAAAGGAATCCGTGAGGATTCATCGAATCGATGCATAATATAGAAGTAATTATGTGTCGCGAGAAACTCTGCAATACTATCATCAATAATTGTTTGCATATTTGCGGGGACAACAGGGAGTTTAAATCGGCGACTACCTAGCTGTACAGAGGTATCACACTCGGAACGGCTCTTAACGATACATTTATTCGGAACTAACTGGATATCTTCATAGTCAAACACTTTCATTTAGTATCTCCTCCAATACTAAAGACCCAATAAAAAATGCATTTTCTATTCGGTAAAGATTAGATTTTTAACTACTCTTCCGCTTAAAGCAAGCGATTTATCATAGAATTTTTAAGAAAATTCTTTTGACTGCATTACAACCTCAAGAATCATTAGCCCATGCAAAACACCTGTTAACATATCAATCCCTGAGCGAGAACCAATCGAAGCGACATGATCAAGATGAACCTTAAGGTTCTCCTCACTCTTTTTATCGATAAGTGCAGTTTGAAGATCATTTAACCATTCATTAAAGCGCCCTTTACTTGCATGTTTAAGGACTGCATAACTGATCTCATTGGTCAATGCCCCTGCCTCGCTTATTATTGTTTGTATCCTATGAAAATCAGGATAAAGTGGCGAGTTTGGGATAGAGAAAATGAGTGAAAGCCCAACGAGTCGATCATCCCCTGAAGGGGTTAGCCCCAAGCCGAGCCCAATCGTTTTGGTTAAATGCATTGTAAACTGTCGCCAATCTTGCTGATAAAAAGCTCGCTTCATCTCATCATAATGGTGATCTAAAATTTGGTAGATTTTCTCCTCAACACTATTTTTTTCTTCACTCTTCTCTTCGATATAATCTGCAATAAAATTAATAAGATGATTATCTACAAAGAGTTGATCGCTTGGAGATCGAAACGACCAATCAAGTGTTACTGGAGAAATGATCAATTGACCGGATTGAAAACATTCATTTTGCTCAAAATCGAATGCATAAAAATCCTCTACATTCATAATGGCAGTATTAGGTCCATTTGGATGGTCACGGCTTAATAGCGTATAGAGTGTACCAGCTTGGTCCATTAAATTAATGGCATGCTCAAATACACTATGAATTCGGTAGGTTTTGGAGGAGTGATCCATAACCGACCTCCAGAGATGATCTATTGAGAGAACCTGCACACAATCCCTTTATACAAAAAAATATAAAAAGATTTTATCACTTAAAGAAGTGTTTTTGACTTAATTAAATACGAGCCGTTGGCTTAATGTATGTGATGGTAATTCATGAAATAGTGCTTGATAATCCTTAGAAAATTGCCCCATATGCCAAAATCCCCAAGCCATTGCCGCATCTTGTACTGTTAAGAATCTTGAATATGGACTTTTAAGTTCTCTATGGACGGCATTCAATTTAATTGCTTTTAAGTAGGCAATGGGAGAGACGTTCCAGACACTGTTAAACGCATTTTGTAATGTTCGACGACTCACTTTTAAAAACTCACATAAATCAACAATATTAAGTTCATCCCTTCCCTGAACATTATCAAGAATAAATTCATGTGCTCTTCGAACAATTCCAATATGATTCTGCTTTGCACGCTCTAATGAATTAATATGAACAGTATGATCAATATCTTTAAAAAGTGTACTCAATAAACCTAATAAATCATAATGTAACGACTTTACAGTTTCTACATTATTTAGAAGACCAGGGATATTTTGAGATAAGATTAAAGCGCTTTCGAGCATATTGCATAAGCGCTGTTTATCATAAGGATTCATCTGAATGGTCAGCATATTTTCCACTTTCTCTATTGGAAATGGGCGATGCAAAACTGTTTCGAAGTAGTGATCTAATAACTTAATATCGACGACAAGACCGAGGATAGTATAGTGATCTGGTGTGTTTAATGAGAATTCTCTGCCCCCCATCTGAATCCCAACAAAGTCTTTAAAGAGTTCTCGATCTGCAATCATTCCATTTTGATTATTCTCAGGAAGCGGAATACCGATCCAAATAGCACCTGGCCAAACCATACATTTTTGCTGAACAACTTTATTCGTGTACTCTTTAAAAAACTGAATACCCTCAAGCCACCCCTCCATTACAGAGCCTTTAAAATCACCGGGTGCAAGTTGATTATAGAGCTGTTGCCACCCTGTAATATTACAAGCATGCTCATAAACATCGTTAGACTCTCTCATCTGTACCTTATTTAAGGTGACGATTGGACGAAGTTTTTCTGTAGGAGCGGATTCGCCATAGCCTTCTGAATACTCTTTAATTCGATGAAGATCTACTTTTGAATGGTATTCCATGGCAAGCTCCTTGACTCTATTTAAGGATGAATTCAGAAAGATTCAGTGAAGAACATAAATAACTATTTTTCACCCTATCTATACAATTCTACAATTCACTAATTAATTATATTTGAAAATAAAAGTCAATAGGCAATATTTATTTTATAATTTGCCGAATTTTGATATACCTCTATATAAAGCATTGCTATGGTATTTAAATTGTAAATTAACGAAAGAGCGTCTTCATGGAGAAAAAAAATATTGCTTTCCCTAAAAGCATCTCAAATAACCTCAATCAACTCGCTAAAATTGTAAATACCGACTACAAAGTGGTTAATCCTGCTCTTCCGCTTAAACTTGGAATTGACTTAGGAACGAGTGATATTGTTTCTGTGGTCGTGGATGCAAATAACACGCCTATCGCCGCACGTTTAAATTGGGCAGATGTCGTCAGAGATGGCGTTGTCGTTAATTTTTATGAAGCGATGACAATTGTCAGAAAGCAGATTGCAGAGTTAGAAGCACTCATCGGAACTGAGTTCAAAGAGGCAAATACCTCCTATCCACCAGGGACTGATCCTAAAATTTCCGTAAATGTTATTGAAGCTGCGGGGTTAAATGTTTCTGCGGTGATTGATGAACCTTCAGCAGTTGCACATTTATTGAAGCTTGATCAAGCCGCTGTTGTTGATATTGGTGGTGGGACGACAGGAATTGCGATATTAAATAAAGGAAAAGTCATCTATTCTGGAGATGAAGCAACAGGCGGAAGACATGTGACTTTAACAATTGCAGGGAGCTTAAAGAAAAGCTACGAAGATGCTGAAAAAGAGAAAATCACAAAAGGTAAAGAGATCTGGCCTATTGTTCGCCCTGTATTTGAAAAAATGGCGGATATTACCCGTAGCCATCTTTCTAATTATAAGGGAGAAACCTTATACTTATCAGGAGGAAGCTGTATGCTTCCCGGCGTTAAAGCACTCTTTGAAAGAGAATTCCCTGATTTAACGATCCTTCTTCCTGCAAATGCCATCTTCTTTACACCATATGCCATCGCAACCTATATTTAAACCTTGAGAATAAGGATTTAATCATGACGTTTGAAAAAACACCCACTCGAATTATTCAAGAATTTGTTCCGGGTAAACAGGTGACCTTAGCTCACCTTATTGCCCACCCTGGTGCCGATCTTGCTGCCAAAATTGGCGTTCCCGGTGCGGAGGCGATCGGAATTATGACCTTAACCCCAAGTGAAACGGCAATGATTGCAGGAGATTATGCGACAAAAGCGGCTGATGTTAATATCGGATTTTTAGATCGATTCACAGGCGCTTTAGTTATTTATGGCTCTGTGGGAGCAATTGAAGAGGCACTCTTACAGACAAAACAGAATCTAGAAAATACACTGGGATACACAGTTTGCCCACTCACACGAAGCTAGGGTCTGTTTTATGAAAAAATATGTTCTCGTAGGTGCGGTAGGCGCAGGAAAAACATCACTCTTCAATGCACTTATGGGCGATTTTGAGCTCGCTCGGAAAACACAGGCCGTTGATTATAATGCATTGGGGGGAATTGATACTCCCGGGGAGTTTTTTAGTCATCCTCATCTTTATAAAGCAATGATCAGCACAACAACGGATGCCGATATCATTATTTATGTCCATAACGCAGAAGATAGTGTTTGCCGTCTTCCTCGTGGAATCTTAGAAATCTATAAAAATAAAACATTAATTACCGTCGTTACAAAAATAGATTTACCCACGGTTAATCTCGATAAAATTCATGAAATGCTCAAAGAAAATGGACTCAAAGAACCTTTCTTTGA
>CAZBKP010000014.1:10928-16224 GCA_964492525.1 uncultured Cardiobacteriales bacterium | reverse complement strand
AGACTATTTAAAAATTGTTCACCGTATCCTGTGGTAATAAGTCTAGGATCTGCAATGACTAATAATCCATAATCAGAGGGATCTCGAATGAGTCGCCCCACCCCTTGTTTTAGCATAATGATCGATTTGGGTAGCTGATAATGGATAAAGGCATTATGGCCTTTTTGGTTAATAAGATTAATTTTTGCTTGCTCAATCGGGTCTCCAGGAGAGGCAAAGGGAAGTTTATCAATAATGACGCAAGAGAGCGCCTCTCCTCTGACATCCACCCCTTCCCAAAAGCTTGTAGTTCCTAATAATACGCCATTTTTTGCCTGCTTAAATTGATCTATCAAGGTAATCTTCGGAGCATCCCCTTGTAAGAAAATAGGGTAGGGGAGACGAAGTTTTAAAATATCATACGCTTCATTCATCGCACGATAACTCGTAAATAGAATGAAGGTTCTTCCCTGTGCTGATTCTATAATAGGAATGACCGCTTCTGTGAACTCACTTGTATAGTTTGGGTTTTGTGGTTCAGGGAGTGCGGGCGGATGGTAAAAGAGGGCATTTTTGCGGTAATCAAACGGACTTTCTAACGCCAATGAGTGTTCCGATGAAAGACCTAAAGGGGCACAAAAATAGTTAAAGTTACCGTTCACGGCAAGGGTTGCCGAGGTAAACACCCAGCTTGCTTTTAATTGATGACTATTCTTTTGGAAAATATCAGAAATATCTAAAGGAGTCGCAAAAATAACAAATTGTGTGGCATAGGTTTCGAGCCAAACAATGGTATTGTCATCAGGATTCTCTTGAGAATGAATAGCGATTTTTACCCATTGATCATAAAACTCAATAAAGCGATCTACGAGCTTACTAAGCGTATTGGATCGAACAACTAACGGTTTTAGGATCGGTATTAGATCCGCTAATTTTTCTTCAATCGCATGAAATTGCTTTTGGATATCTTCATTACTATAAAACTCTGAAAGGGCATAGCGCTTTGAGCCCTCAGGGAGAGACTTTCTCAAAGCGGAAAAAGACTCGATAATTTCGGTGGCAAGTGCATCATGTGCTGAAAAATCGTTTGCTTCGATGGCAATTGTGCGGTTCAAATCTTCGAGCCAGTCAAAAAATGCCTTTGTTCCGATTTGTGAACTAAAAAAGAGTCCTGCCGTTTCAGCAAGCTGATGAGCCTCATCAATAATAATGGTTTCAGCCTCAGGCAAAAGCTCGCCAAATCCCTCTTGTTTAAGCGCAAGATCGGCACAAAAAAGATGATGATTGATCACAATAAGATCAGCTTCTAACGCTTTTTTGCGTGCCTTAAAGATAAAACACTCTTCGTAATCAGGGCATTCCGTGTGAAGGCAATTTTCAGTTGTGGAGGTCACGTAAGAGAATAAGTTGCTATCTTGGATATTCGGTAATTTTGTAATATCCCCAATAGGATCTTGCCCTGCATAGCGCTCAATTGTATAAAATGCTTCAAGTTGTTTTTTATTTTCGAATCGTCCCCGTTGCCGTAATGTTTTGATCCGATATTGGCAAAGATAATTCGCTCGACCTTTTAAAAGTGCAGCTTTAATAGGCTTTCTAGGGAAAAGCTTTTTGATCGTAGGAATATCATTCTCAAAAATTTGATCTTGAAGGTGCTTTGTTCCTGTAGAAACGATCGTTTTCTTTCCTGAAAGAAGAGCAGGAATGAGATAAGCGAATGTTTTTCCTGTTCCTGTGCCTGCTTCTATAATAACCGTATGGTGATTTTGAATGGCATCCTCAACGGCCTCTGCCATTTGGATTTGTGCATCTCTTGGACGATAGCCCTCAACGATTTGACTTAAATCGCCGTCTATAGAAAAAATGTTATGGAGGGTTGTCATCGCTATTGTCATTCAAATGGGCTTATTATACGCACTAATTTTACGGTATGATAGGCGTTTTATCCTTAAATATTTTATATAAGGCTAGGTTGCGTGCTGAATAAACAATCGGTTACGACACTTTCTGGAATTGGTGAAAAGGTCGCAAAACAATTAGAAAAGCTTCATATTTACACAATTCAGGATTTGCTCTTCCATTTTCCCTATCGTTATCAGGATCGAACACGTTTAGTTCCGATTCATACACTTCGTGTCGGAGATACCGTTGTCGTGGAAGCCACGATTATCAAAAAAGAGCTGACCCAAGGGCGACGAAAATACTTAACCGTCTGGATACAAGATGCTTCAGGAATCATGCAACTCAAATTTTTTAATTTTAACCACGGAATGCTAAGAGTTTTTGAAGCTCAAAAGCGTATCCGAGCTTTTGGAGAAGTGAGAAGAGGATTTCCCTATCTTGAGATGGTTCATCCTGAGTTTAGGCAACTAGATGAAGATATTCCAGTGGAAGAGTGTTTAACGCCAATTTATCCCTTAACTTCGGGGTTAAGCCAAAAGCAGATGAGAGGATTTATTGCAAAAGCCTTAGAGAAATTGACTCAAGATGCCTTCCCAAGTTTTATTAAAGAGAATGTTTCTTTGTCAGATGCAATTCATTATTTGCATAACCCTCCTCCAGATGCGAATCTCCAAGCTCTTTCAGAGGGGGCACATCCTTATCAAAAGGCGCTTGCGCTCGAAGAAGTGCTTGCGTATCAGTTGGCATTAATGCGAGCGAAAGCTTTGGAAGCGACAAAGCCAAGTTATCAACTGAAGCTTCATGAACCCACAAAGCAGACATTTTTAAAAGCGTTACCGTTTGAGTTAACGAATGCTCAAATGCGGGTGATTACAGAAATTGAAGCGGATTTAGAGAAAACACATCCGATGATGCGTTTAGTCCAGGGGGATGTCGGTTCAGGGAAAACCGTAGTAGCTGCAGTTGCTTTGCTTCATGCCGCACACAATGGATTGCAAAGCATTATGATTGCACCTACCGAGCTTTTGGCAGAACAACATTTTTTAACTTTATCACGTTGGTTTGAGCCTTTAGGGATCTCCTGTGTATTCATCTCTGGGCGTTTAACGGCAAAAGAGAAACGAGAGCGAGCAAAAAGGATTCAAGAAGGACTCGCCTCTGTGACTGTAGGAACACATGCAACATTCCAAGAGAGTATAATTTACAAAAATCTTGCACTTATTATTGTCGATGAACAGCACCGGTTTGGCGTGGAGCAACGTTTAGCACTCCAAGAAAAGAATGAGACATTTCATCCCCATTTTCTGATGATGACCGCAACACCCATTCCAAGAACCTTAGCGATGATTGCTTATGCGGACCTTAAGCACTCTGTGATTGATGAGCGCCCCAAAAACCGTATTCCGATTACCACTACGCTTGTCGCTCACCATAAACAAGATAGAGTGATCGAGCGACTTGGTGTGCAATGTCAGAAAGGCACTCAGGCATATTGGGTTTGCACGCTGATAGAATCCTCCGAAACCTTAACAGCAGAAGCCGCAGAAGAGCGATATCAATACCTAAAAGATGCATTACCCACCTTAACGATTGGGCTTTTGCATGGAAAACTCAAAAGCAAAGAGAAAGAGCATTTAATGCAGGCTTTTAAAGCACATGAGATTGATATCCTAGTGGCAACAACGGTGATTGAAGTCGGCGTGGATGTCCCGAATGCCACCATTATGGTGATAGAAAATGCAGAACGATTAGGACTCTTTCAATTGCATCAATTACGAGGGCGCGTTGGGAGAGGAAGTGCGGCTTCTTTTTGCTTGTTGATGTATGAAGCTCCCCTAACACACATTGCAGAAGAACGGCTTAAGATCTTACAACACACAGATAATGGCTTTGTAATTGCAGAGAAAGATTTAGAACTGCGAGGTGCTGGCGAAATTATCGGTACCAAACAGACAGGGGAGGTTTCGTTTAAAGTTCTTAATATTATTCAGCATCAATCTGTAATTACAGAAGCACAGAAATTAATCCCACATTATCTTGATAATGAACAGGTGATTGATGCACTGATATCACGATGGCTCTCAAATAGAGCTCAGTTTGTTAGGGTTTAGTTTTATAAGAGGAAAATATATGTATTTTCATAAATATTATCGGATTCATGATAAATTCTTTACACCGTCTCATCGAAATAGGGCTAGAAATCTATGATCAAAAATTCTATTCCCACTGTTAAAGAGTTTTTATGTCTTGAGAATCTATCCATACCTCCTTATCAGCGTCCTTATAAATGGAGTGAAAAGCATGTACGACAACTACTCTCTGATCTAGAAAATCAAAAAGAGTACAATCATTATCGCTTGGGCACCGTTGTACTTTGTCGTTCTAAATCTCAAAAATTGGAGATTGTCGATGGGCAACAACGTATTCTAACATTGTTATTGATCATGAAAGCAGTGATTGAGCGACAGCAAAATGATACTGAGATTAATGCAATTTTAACAGAAGAAATAGAGGGTAAAACGCTTCAAGCTCAGATAGAAGCAAGACTTTCTTCATTTTCATTTTTAAGCCAAATTTCTAAATACAATCTAGTCAATAACTTTCAGACGATTCAAAGGTTAGTGAATCGTCCTGAATTTACATATAAAAGCCTTGAGTTTCTTTTGAATCATTGTGAAGTGGTAGTTTTTACGCTCACAGATCTTACTGAGGCTTTTCAATTCTTTGATGCACAAAATAGCAGAGGCAAGGATCTTGATCCTCATGATCTTTTAAAAGCATTTCATTTACGTGCATTTTCTAAAAAAGAGGAAGTACTTAAGCAACATGCAGTTGATGATTGGGAATCACGAAACAGCAATGAGTTAGCAACGTTCTTTGAGGATTATCTTTATAGAATTAGGCAATGGATACAAGGGTATTCAGCTCGTTATTTTACTAAGAGCGATGTAGATATTTTTAAAGGCGTTGATCTTGATAAAGATCGACATATTCCTTTGAGTCAGCCATTAAGAATTCTTCATCATTACGTGGATCATTATAACCATCAATTTGATCGTCAGATTGATGGTGCAAAAATGCCATTTCCTTTTCAACTGGATCAAACGATTATCAATTGTCGTCGTTTTTTTGAGATGACTGCTCATTATCAGCATCGATTGCAGTCTGAGATTAAGGGAAATAATTTAGGTGAAACTTTTCCATTAACGGATCGTGCCAAAGAAATTCTAACTTGCCTGAACCATTATAATAAAAGGTATCGTACAGGAGATCGTTATGTTCGAATGTTATTTGACTGTGCGTTGATGCTCTTTATAGATAAATTTGGAGAGAAATCATTATCGCTTGCAGTTGAGAAACTCTTTATTTGGGTTTATAGCTGTCGATTGCGTCAATATGCGGTTCAACTGGCAAC
>CAZBKP010000014.1:0-10828 GCA_964492525.1 uncultured Cardiobacteriales bacterium | reverse complement strand
AAATAACAGCATTCAGGGCTATTCTCTTTATGAGCTCTTTGGGAAGAAATCTGATCAGACAAATGATTCCTATCTCATTCCGATCTATCAGCGTAATTATGCTTGGGGATTAGGCGAGATTAAGCAACTGATTGATGATGTAGCGGATTATGCGAAAAAGGCAAAAGATATAAAGCAAAATTCTTCGAAGAAAATTCTGAAATACTACATCGGCACCTTGATGGTTCATCAACGAGAGGATGATACGTATGAAGTGATTGATGGACAGCAACGACTAACAACGCTCTTTTTAATGCTATGTTTCTGTCAGGAGTCTCTAACAGAATTTTCCGTAGATTCCAAAAAGCTTGTATTTGAAAATCGTCCCAAATCAACAGAAGCGTTACAAAGGATCGTTGAATATACAAAGAAAAATGATATTAAACAGTTAGAAGACGATAAAGATGAGAACAAAAATGCGATTATCGAAGGTTTTAAAATCATAAAAGAATCACTCACAGATGAAGAGCTATCTCAAACAAATGGTGAATTATCCGTTTCGGATTTTTTTAATTATCTTTTAAAGAACGTGGTGATCTATCGAGTAGAATTGCCGAAAGAAACCGATTTAAATCACTATTTTGAAGTAATGAATAACCGTGGTGAACAGCTTGAAAAACATGAGATTATTAAAGCTCAATTATTAGCCAAGATGAAAGAATCAGGAGAAGCATCTGATCTCACAGTTTTGGCAAGTGTTTGGGATGCTGTAGCAAATATGAATCAATATGTGCAATATGGTTTTTCTACAGATCTTCGATCAGCCATTTTTGGTAAGCACTGGAATGATTTTAAGCCAGCGAATTTTAATGAATTAAAAACGATCATTGGTGAAAAAGGGCAAGCTACAGTTAGCTATTCAAAGGATCAGATTAATTCCCCTATAAATCTCACGGATATTCTTGCTAATCCAACAGAATATCTGCCTGAAGAAAATAAGAAAGGTTCAGAAGATACTGCCGAGCCTCCTGAACGATTTCATAGTGTGATTCAATTTCCTGCATTTTTACTGCATGTTCTTAAAATATTTAGTGTTCAACAGAAAATACAAAGTGCTGAGGTTTCTCTTGATGATAAACAGCTAATTCCTGCTTTTAAAGAGTGTTTACTTAATAAAGATGTGCCTTTAGCACGAATCAAAGAATTTACTTATCTTCTACTGAAGATGAAATTTCTTTTTGATCATTATGTGATTAAACGTGAACATAAAGATAATGAAGAGCAATGGAGCCTGCAAGCACTCTATGATTCAGCAGAGAAAAATAGCTCAGGTTACTACAGACAAACTTTTCAAGAGAATACCAATATTAATGAGCAGATTTTAATGCTACAAAGTGCTTTCCATGTATCAATGCCGACACAAAATTACAAGTATTGGTTATTAGGGGCTTTAAATATTTTGATAAATACATGCCAGTCTCAAGCTGATTCATTAATTATTGATGCTAAAACATATTTGAATAGGTTAGAAGACCAAGCCGAACGATTTATGTTTAATCGATATTTGGCAGAAAAAATGCAACCGTATGAAGCAATGATTTTTTCTGATGATAAATATCTAAAACTGGAAAGATCTGAGTTATTGCAATCAACTTTTATAACCAATCTATTAACTTATGGGCAAATTCGCAATAATTTTGTCTTTAATTATCTTGATTATCGATTGTGGCGTTCTGTTATTGTTGAAAAAAAAGAGCTTGATCATGAAGAGGATAAACAAATTTATGAAAAATTTGTTTTTACTTTTAGAAGCTCTATCGAACATTTTTATCCACAAAACCCCACTGATCCCGTAAATAAAAAGCAACCTGATGAATTTCCACTACATTCTTTTGGGAATCTTTGTTTGTTGAGTGTAAGTAAAAACTCTCAGTTGGGTAATGATTTGCCAAGTTATAAAGATAAGTATTTTGAAACAGCTCTAAATACGAAGAGAATTGGCAGTTTAAAACTATATAAAATGATTCGGAAGTTAAGATCAACAGGTAAATGGGAGAGTGAGCAAATCAAAGGGCATGAAGATGAAATGCTACAGTTGCTAATGAAACCATTAAATAATTTGAGTGAAATCCAATAAAGAGAGCATATATGTACCCAAATGATCGTTATAAAACATTAATCGAATTTTTGTTTAATCGAGCTGAGTATCCTGTTTTACTAGACCAGAATAGTTTTAGAAAACAAAACCCTAATGGCTATAATCCAACAGCAATATTGTTTGTACTTTTATGTTTTTCTTTTTCACTGCCTTTAGCTTCGCAAAATGATTATAAAGAAAGATTGAATTACGATGAAAGTACTCCGATGTTGGGAATTACAGCAATAGAGTATAGAGTTATATTGGCTCAATTATTATGGGAAAACCTATTAAGTATACGGATGTGATTGGTTCAGTGATGATAGGAGTGAATACTAGAAAAGAGTCAGATGTGATGAAGTATGCTTCAAATATTATTGAGTATGAGAGTACTTTGCCCGTTAAAACAATAGAATTTGACCAATGTTTTGGTTATTATTCAAAAAAAGAAAGGATTCATGCGAGGTTTTTCCTCACCCCTAAAAAGAATTCGTTCTAACTAACTTAATACAACTCAGTAAAGGATATTCAGGTATTGATACCATGAAAGAACTCACATAAAAGCCACAAGAACTGTGGCTTTTATGTGTGGACTTTGATTACTTTGGCTGTTCCCCACCGACGATCACAGTGGTGAAGTTTTCAGGATGAACATGTTTCTTAAACGCCTTTTGGATCTCTTCTTTTGAAATGGCTTTAATTTTGTCAGGATATGTATCGTAATAATCAAGCGGAAGATCAAATTGCGCAATATTGTAGAGCGCATTTGCAAGACTACTATTGCTGCTTAACGACAAAATAGCACTTCCGACTAAATTGTTTTTAGCACGGGCTAAATCCTCATCGGTTGGGCCATTTTGAATAAAATCCTCAACGCCTTTAATTGCAGCTTGAATGGCTTTCTCAACACTTTCATTTTTGGTTGCAAGCCCGATGATGAAGGGGCCATGAAGGAGCCCTGCATTAAAACCGCTGGAGATGCCGTAGGTGAGTCCTTGTTTTTCACGAATATCCATCATGAGAAGAGAGGTTAAACCACTTCCTCCTAAAACATGATTTCCTAAAGTAAGCGTAAGAAAATCTTCATTGTTACGATCAATAGAATCATGTCCAATTAATATTTGTGATTGAGGACTTGGGAAAAATACGGACTGTTTTGAAGGAGACACCGATTCAACAGAATCGATATATTTTGGATAGGATGGCCCTTTTCCAAGCAGATGACTGATCTGATTTGAAATCTTTTTCGCTTCTTCTAAAGAGAGATCACCTACAATAATGATGTTCGCATCGGTTGCATTGTAATGAGAATCTCTAAAGGCTTTCAAATCCTCTATCGTTAACTTTAATAATGAAGCCTTCATCTCATCTGTTGTGACTCCTTTCGGAGAGTTTGGATAAAGCGTGGTATAGAATGTTTCGTTCGCAATTGCACTTGGGCTATCCAATTTTGCTTTTTGGGCATCAATGATTTGTGTACGTTCACGATTAAAAATGGATTCATCAAACCTCGGAGATTGAATCATTTCTGAAAAGAGCGCTAATGTAGGTTCTAATACTGCTTTATCTGTAATAGAACGTAATGAAAAAAGCGTACTACCCGTAGAAGCGCGTGCTGAAATTGAGCTCCCAAGATTTTCTAATGCCTCTGAAAACTCTGTTTCATCTTTATCTTGAGTACCGAGCGTCATCATATTGGCGGTTAGCGAAGAGAGACCGTACTTAGTACCTTCACGAATACTGCCTGCATCCATGCCCACAATAATATCAACCATAGGGATTTCAGGGGCATTGATAAATAAAACACGAGCACCTTCTTCTGTTTTCCACTCGTTGATGCGCTCTTTCATCGTTGTTGAGAAGCTGAAAGAGAAGAGGCTACACAATAAAATAAGCAAAATTGAGTGTGACTTTTTCATTATTTATCCTCCGTATTTGACTCTAAAATTTCATTTTGGTTTGGGTGAAGCATTCCGATCGTGAGATTATCATTCGTAAAGTACTTTTTAGCGACCGCTTGAATCTCTTCAGGAGTGACTTTTTCTAGATTTTCTAAAAGAGCTTCTTGTTGTTGCCAGCCTTCACCGGTTGCTTCTGCACTGCCAATAGACATCGCTTGAGCATAGATGGAGTCTTTCTCGAAGATTTTTGAGGTACGGAAACCCATCAGAATTTTTTTAAGTTCCGACTCTGAAACAGGATCTGTTTTTAAACGATTAATTTCAGATTTTAATTTATCTTCAAGTGTTTTTAATGAAGTTCCTTCTGCGGGAACAGCACTTAACATAAACGTAGTCATATAACGTGATCCATCGTTGTAATAAGACGAAGCATCAAGCGCAATCTGCTCTGTTTGTACAAATTGCTTAGGTAAGCGCGCTGTTTTACTCCCACTTAAGATTTCAGATGCGAGAATTAACGCATAGACTTCTTTTTTGTCGAGCGCACTATTAATGCTTGGGACTTTATATGCCATAAAAAGAACAGGGAGATTGGCAGGAGTTGCCATATCAATACGACGTTCAGATTTTTGGGGAACTTCAAAGTCTTGATAGCGCGTAATTTCTCCTCGGCTTGGGATTTTTCCAAAATATTGTTGGACAAGCTTATACGTCTCTTCAGCATTTACATCACCCACAATTACGACAACTGCATTATTTGGAGAGTAGTAACGTTGGTACCAATCTTTAAGATCATCCAAAGACCAGTTTTGAATTTCATTCATCCAACCAATGACAGGATTGCGATAGTTACTCGTCGTCCATACCGTTGCATTAAAATCCTCATAAAAGAGTCCTTGAGGATTACTTTCAGTTCTTTGACGACGCTCTTCTGCAACCACTTGGCGTTCAGGTGCAAAATCTTCCTCTTTGAGCACAAGGTTCTGCATCCGATCCGCTTCTAGCTTTAAGCTCGTTGCTAATTCCCATGCAGGTAAAATTTCAAAATAGGCGGTATAGTCTGAGGAGGTAAATGCATTATCACGTCCTCCTAGATTTGCAATAATGGTGGAGTGCTCATTGGGTTTTAGGGTAGGGGTTCCCTTAAACATCATATGTTCTAACATATGAGAAAGTCCGCCTTTGCCTCGTGGCTCATCCACTGAACCGACTTTATACCAAACCATCGTAACAACGACAGGCGCTCGATGATCTTCTCTAACGATCAATTTAAGACCATTATCCAAGGTATATTCAAAGGTATTTTTTTGCGGGGTATTTTCGGCATAAGCATCTGTAAAAAGAGAAAGACAAACGCTCGCAACAATAAGTTTTAAAGGGCGAATCCAATGATTAGGGGTGTTTTTCATCGTGTAAAACCTCCTTATGAAATAAGACATTTAAGTATAGAACATCTTTTAGTGAGTTTTCTCCGCATAAACGAGATAGTTCATGCTGACATCTTCTTGAAGATAAGAGATGCGATTGAAAGGGTTAAAATGCATTCCTTGAATTTTCTTTACGGTAAACCCAGCCTCTTCGCAATATTGAGTAAGCTCAAAAGGAGTGATAAATTTATCAAAATCATGTGTCCCTTTAGGAACAATTCTCAAGATATTTTCAGCAGCAAAAATAACAAGCTGTTTCGCTTTAAAGGTGCGGTTAATCGTCGAAAGAAAAAGCTTTCCATTGGGCTTTAGTAGCGTTGAGCATGCCTTAATGATTTCAGAAGGATCTGGCACGTGTTCAAGCATTTCTAAGCAAGTGATGACATCAAATTGATTCGGCTTAAGTTCTGCCATTGCTTCAACAGTAGAAAGTTGATAATCGATATCAATGCTGTTTTGTTCTGCGTGCTGTTTTGCACTTTCTATTGCAGTAATCGCAAGGTCAATGGCGGTTACATGTGCCCCTCGTTTTGCGAGTCCTTCTGCAACAATTCCCCCTCCGCAGCCAACATCAAGCGCATCACATCCTTTTAAATTGGCATAGGAGGAGATAAATTCAAAGCGCGTAGGATTAATATCATG
The DNA here is from genome assembly GCA_964492525.1 of uncultured Cardiobacteriales bacterium. GTDB lineage: Bacteria > Pseudomonadota > Gammaproteobacteria > Cardiobacteriales > Wohlfahrtiimonadaceae > Wohlfahrtiimonas. The sequence continues at coordinate 4,742 of CAZBKP010000014.1, read as the reverse complement.
CAGTGTTTGAAAACTGCCATGAGGATTCCACCAATCCATTTGGTTAAATTTATTGATTTCATCTTGAGCGTGATTTTTCATGTGTCAGTTATGCAGCTGGTTTTACAGGAATAGGGCGATCTGATTCACGAGTTTTCTGAGAATTCTCGTTAGGTGCTTGAAGATCAGATTGTAAAAGCTTAGAGATCTCATTAATATTGATCTGATTTAGAAATTTTTTAGGGAGTAGCTTTTTCAAGATTTGAACACTATTTGTGATTGCACCCGTTGTTTTTGAATTCTGCCACATTGGAATAGATGAAATATTTGTGTTGACGACAAAAACACCTACGAAAGTGATAATTAACCAGCCTCTTAAAAATCCAAAAAACATGCCTAGTAAACGATCAGGCCAAGAGATTTTAAGTCGTCTGAGAATAAGTGATACCGCAAGATTTACCAAGCCTGCACAAAATAGGATCACAAGAAAGGTAATTGCAAAACTTAGAATTGTAATAAGAAGTGTCTCAGTCGCACCACCATCAGAAGTGAAGTCGAATTTTCCTTCGGCATAGTTTTGAAATAAGCTTGGTAGAATGTTTGCAACATCTTGATAAAATGTCGCTGCTCCCCAGAACGCTGCAATCCAAACAAAAAGTGAAAGAACCTCTGTAATAAGGCCTCTAAAGAATGCAACAATTGTAGAAATACCTACAACAGCGATAACAGCAATATCAATATATGTGAGTTGTTCCATAAGTCAGTTCTTTTAAGCTTAAAGGGTTATTTAATTTCGATAAGAATAGGTTGAAGATTTTGACGTCTTAGATCTGCTTGTACGCGCTGTGCATTTTCTCTGCTCTTATAAGGCCCAAGTCTAACTTGGTAAAAACGCTGTGCGTTACTTGCACTTTTAAATTCACTAATAACTGCCTCATATCCTTTCTTTCTAAAGTCATTGAGAGTTTTTACGGCACCTTCTTTATTACTAAATGAGCCAACTTGTATATACCAAGTAAAAGAGCTTTGTGCTTTTTGTGTACTTGCAACTGGTTTTGCAGATGTTTTAGGCTGAGCAGTGCTAATTAAATTTAGTGTAGGCAAATTTGTTTTAGGTTGTGTTGTTTGAGCCGTATTATTAGGTTTTGTCTGTGTTTTAGGTTGATTGACATTCGGTTGGGTAAATTTAGGTGCTTGACTTTGTGTTTGCGGAGATGTCACATTCGCTTCATATAGAATCTGTTCAGCAACAGAACGGCCATCTGAGATTGATGTTTGTGCATTATTAATTGAAGGTTGTGTAACTTCATTCCAAATCGTTTCAGAAACAGGAGTTTCTGGAATAGTAGTTCCTGTTGTATTTGTAGGGATAGAAGAATCATTGGCATTCGGAATAGGGTCAATATGTACGATTACATTCTCCTCTCTCTGATCCCAAAAATTACTATCGGAATTATTATTGTTTTGTGTGATTGTATCTGTTGTTGGTGTAGGTGCTACTACATCAGTTGTTTTAGATGTTTTTGTAGAAAATAGGTAGGGCAATACTAAGAACAGTATTGATATTATCGCGATAGAGCCAACGATGCGTTGTTGTGTTTTTTTATTCATAAGCCAAATCTCGTATTAAACCATTCGTATCCTTCGGATACAGTATGAAATGAACCAAATATGATCATTATATCATTTTTTTCAGTGCAGTTGATTGCCTTTTCACAACCCTCTGAAACTGAACTTGCATGAATACACTTATCAGAAGAAATTGCGGTTAATTTCTCTAAAAGTTGCTGAGAAGATTGGCCTCTATCTCCAGATAAAGGGCAGAGTATCCACATGTTAATTACATTTTCTAAAATTTCTCCAACATGGGTGCAGTCTTTGTCTTTTAACATGCCAAACACAGCTGTGATCTTCTGGTTTTGATGCGTGTAAGGCTCAAGTAGATCTTTTAAGACCATTGCACCTTGTACATTATGAGTAACATCAAAAATAATGGTTTTATGATCTATTGTATAGCAATCGAAGCGACCTTTGAGTGAAAGCTTTGATATTGCTTTATTTAAAGTGTCTTCAGTGATTTTTAATCCAAAGGGTGTGGATAGCGCAGCTTTGATTGCGGTTGAAGTATTTTGGTACTGATGTACGCCTCGTAATTTTGGAGTATTTAATGTAAAAATATGATTATTATCTTTAAATTGCCAATGGTCAGGATTATTTGAATCCAAACAATATTTAAAATCTCTGCCAAGATGAAAAAATTGGCATTGTTTATTGTTTGCAATATCGCTAATGATTGGATCAGGATACTCCTCAGCAGAAATCACGATTTTTTGATCTTTGATAATACCTGCTTTTTCTCGCGCAATTTCAGTAATTGTATTACCTAACTGCTCAGTATGGTCTATTCCAATGGGAGTGATCACAGCAATATCTGCATCCACTATATTTGTCGCATCTAGTCGACCACCTAAACCAACTTCTAGTACTGCAATATCTACTTTATATTTATGAAAAAGATAAAAAGCCGCAAGCGTAGCAAATTCAAAATAGGTTAATGTGATATCTTCTCGTGTTCTTTCAATAGTTTCAAATGCTTGAATAATCTCTGAATCGGTGGCATTGCATCCATTAATAGTGATTCTTTCATTAAATTGATGGATATGGGGAGAGTTGTATAGACCAACTTTTAAGTCCATCTCATGAAAGATGGCAGCAATTGTTGTTGAGGTTGATCCTTTTCCATTTGTACCCGCAACAGTAATGACGGTAGGTGCAATTTTATTAATATTGAGGCGTTCATATACTTTTTGGATGCGAGAAAGTTTAAAATCCATCGACAAAGGATGGATTTTCTCAAGATGAACTAACCATTCGGATAGTGTTTTCATTGTAGGTGTTTTTTACCTTAATTGTCAGTGCTTCGAGTGACTTCTTCAACAGGTTTAGATAAGTGCTGTAATTTTGCGATTAACGTTGAAATCTCATTTCGCATATTACGACGATCAATAATCATATCAATTGCGCCTTTATCCATTAAAAATTCACTTTGTTGGAATCCTACAGGAAGTTTCTCACGGACTGTTTGTTCAATGACTCTAGGTCCTGCAAATCCGATCAATGCCTTAGGCTCTGCAATAATAACATCGCCTAGCATCGCAAAGCTTGCAGAGACACCGCCGAAGGTTGGGTTAGTGAGTACAGAGATAAAAGGAATACCTTGTTCATTCATTTCTCCAATAATTGCAGATGTTTTTGCCATCTGCATCAGAGAGGTTAAGCCTTCTTGCATTCTTGCGCCACCACTTGCCGCAAATACAATAAGAGGTCGTCTTTCAGCAAAACAGAGATCTGCTGCGCGTTTGAATCGCTCTCCTACAACGGATCCCATCGATGCACCCATAAAATTAAATTCAAAAGCACATGCGACAACGGGAATATCTTTCAGAAGTCCACTCATTGCAATCATCGCATCGTTTTCACCCGTTTCTTTTTGATAAGCAGCGATACGATCCTTATAGCGTTTACTGTCTTTGAAATTTAGAAAATCGATAGGCTCTAAATTATCTCCGATTTCTTTATAAGAATTTTCATCTAAAAAGTGAAGAAGACGATCTCTAGCTGAGATTTTCATATGGTGCCCACATTTAGGGCATACCGAAAGATTTTGCTCTAATTCCTGTTGGTACAAGATTGCATCACAGTCTTCACACTTTGTCCAAATACCTTCAGGGACTTTTTTGCTCTGACTCTCTTTTTTGATGCGAATTGGATTTAATCGTTCAAACCATGAACTCATTATTCAGTACCTTTCATTTTAATAAAACATAGTGGGGCAATAATAAATTATTCTCTCAGTTTTCTCAATGAATATAGATAATGAGGATGATATTGAAAACAAAAATAGATAAATTAAATGAGCATATGGCTATGTTGAGAGATAAAAATGCGTATAATAGAAGACTGTTTTAGTCCTATATTCAGTGAAGTTAACATTATGATGGATTCAGATTTACAATCGTTGTATCAAGAAGTGATTTTAGACCACAACAAAAAACCTCGTAATTTTCGAGTAATTGATCCAGCTACGCATGAGGCAAGAGGATTTAATCCTCTGTGTGGGGATCAAATTAAAGTCTTTTTATCTGTGGATGACCAAGGCGTCATTCAGGATGTCTCTTTTAAAGGAGAGGGATGCGCTATCTCAACAGCTTCAAGTTCACTTATGACGGAAGCAGTTAAAGGAAAAACTTTAGAAGAAGCAGATGCACTTTATCAAAAATTTCGAGATGCAGTGATGACCGATAATGAGGATACCTCAGGACTTGGGCGACTTGCTATTTTAACTGGCGTTAAAAAATATCCTGCGCGTGTAAAATGCGCAACGCTTGCTTGGCATGCGCTTCATGCCGCCATTCATCATGAATCAGAAGCAAAATCAGAATAGGTTAACTATGGAAGAAGAGAATAAAAATAACCCAAATGAGGTAAGGGTACTCTATGCTGAAGGGGTCGAAAAAACTGAGGAAAGCGAGGCTATCGTGAATGATATTATTGATAGTCTAAAGCGCGTATATGATCCTGAAATTCCTGTAGATATCTATGAGCTGGGTTTGATCTACGTGATAGAATTTTTAGAGACAAGCGATCCTTATGGGTTTAAGGTGAGAGTAGATATGACGCTAACCGCACCAGGTTGCCCTGTAGCAGGCTCAATGCCCGGCTGGGTTCAAAATGCTGTCCTTGCAATTCCTGAAATTAAAGAG